>JBAZCG010000004.1:0-71621 GCA_041671085.1 Desulfurivibrionaceae bacterium
CTTCCGGCGGGGCGCGGCAACGCCAGGCCTCTGGCTGTCGATCCAGTCCACCACCTCGTCGGCCTTGAAACGCCATTGCCCGCCGATCTTGACGGCAAAGGGAATCTGGTTGTCGCCCACCATGCGGTAGATGGTCTTCTCAGAAACCCCCAGTTTTTCCGCCACGCCCTTTATGGAGATAAATGTTTTATCCATTCCTGTCCAATATTGTCCAAAGATGACTAAGTCATGATACCTTTAAGCCGTTGCCAAGGGGTTGTCAATAATATTTTTCAAAGAAACTCCTGACCTTTTTTTGTGCGTACATTGCAATTGTTTTCTTTCGTTGCCATGTGATAGACTTTGATACTGGCGGAGGTAAAAATGAGAAAACAACTTGTGTTGTTGGTGCTGTTGTTTTTTGTGCAGACAAGCCCCCTTGCAGCGCAGCCCCCGCTGAGCCTCAATACCTTCGCCGGCTCACCGCTTTCCACTCCCGAACAGACCGGCTATTACGACCGCATCCTCCTAGAAGCATTCCGCCGACTAAAGATTCCCATAACCATCGGCCACCTGCCGGCAGAGCGCTCGTTACAGAACGCCGACAGCGGCATCGATGACGGCGATTTCGTCCGCATCGCCGGGCTTGAAAAGCGCTATCCAAATTTGGTCATGGTTCCGGAAAAGCTCGATGATTTTGAGTTTGTCGCCTTTACCAGGACCATCCATCTACCGACTACCAGCTGGACGGCACTTGCCCCTTACCATGTAGGCATTGTCCGCGGTTGGAAGATCCTGGAGGAGAACCTGGCCGGGGTCAAGGAACTGACCGCCGTAAAGAACCAGGAGCAGCTTTTCATCCTGCTCAAGAACGGCAGGGCCGATGCGGTGGTCTATGCCAGAAAAGAAGGCTTCGGCCTGATTCGCCAGCTTGGCATTACGGACGCCTATGCTCTGGAACCCCCACTGGCCGTGCGGCCCATGCACCTCTATCTCAACAAAAAACATGCCGGGCTGGTACCCTCGCTGACGGCAGTGTTAAAAAAAATGAAGGAGGATGGCACCGTTGCGGCCATTGCCCGGCAGACCTTACCTGCCCGTCTTCCCGATGAGGGTCATAATGCGCATCCTTAAATCGACCATCGCCGGAAAACTCATTCTATCCTTGCTCGGCTGCAGCCTGCTTCTGATTATTGCCAGCACCGCCCTCCGATTTTATTACGACTATACCCGCGAGATGCACCGTCTGAGCGAACGGTTGCAGGAGATAGAGGATAGTTCCAGTCCGGTCATGTCGGACAACATCTGGCTGGCAAATTGGGAAATGGTGCAGCTCCAGGCCCAAGGTATCCAGAGGCTGCCGGAGATCCACAGGGTGGAAGTGGTGGTGGATGGCCGGGAAATCGCAGCCATCGGGCCGGAGGCTCAGAAAGAGGGCCTCCGGTACGTCATCCCGCTGGTGCACCGATACAAGGATCGCAATGTGTCCCTAGGCACCCTTACCCTGTATGGCGACGAAAAATCCATTCGCCAGCGGTTGCTTGGTGAAGTTTTCGTGGAGATGAGTCTTCGGTTCGTCGTTATTCTTATCATTGCATCCATTCTCTTTCTTCTTTTCCACCGACTGGTGGGGCGCCACCTCATCGCCATGGCTACCCAACTGCGTGACCTTGATCAAATGAGCCTGAAAACGCAGTTGGTTCTGGACAAGAAAACAGCTGGCAGCGGCGGGATGGACGAGATCGACCAGTTGCTTATCTCTTTCAACGAGATGCAACAAAATCTGCAACACTCCTTTGCGGAGCTGCGGCAAACCAACGAAGAACTGGCCAGAGAAAACCGGGAACGGCTCAAAGTAGATGAGGAACTCCGGGAAAATCGCACCATGCTCCGTAATATCTTGGATGCCGTACCCCAGGCCATCTTCTGGAAAGACCAGCAGAGTGTCTATCTGGGCTGCAACCAGGTTTTCGCTAGAGCCGCCGGACTGGATGATCCCCAACAGATCGTAGGCAAAACCGATTACGACCTTCCGTGGCCCAAAAATGAGGCCGAGGCATATCGCGCCGATGACCAGGAAGTGGTCATCAACAGACGGAGCAAGCGACATATCATCGAACCGCTACAGCAGGCGGACGGTACCAGATTATGGATTGACACCACCAAGATTCCCTTGCTGGATGGACAGAATCATCCCTATGGGGTGCTGGGGGTATATGACGATATCAGCGAACGCATCCGCGCCGAGGAGGAAAAGAAGAAGCTTGAGTCTCAACTCCGCCAGTCCCAGAAGATGGAGGCCATCGGCACCCTGGCCGGCGGCATTGCCCACGACTTCAACAACATTCTGGCCATCATCCTGGGCTACGCCGAACTGACATTGTTTGAAACCTCCGAGACAGACCCGCGCCGGAACAAAATTGAAGAGATCATTACGGCCAGTAATCGTGCCAAGGATTTGGTCAGACAGATTCTGGATTTTAGCCGCAAATCTGAGAAAATGAAGGAACCGCTTCTGCTGGCGCCCCTGCTCAAAGAAACACTCAAGATGGTACGTGCCTCCATCCCCGCCACCATTGCCATAGAGGAGCGAATTACCGCCGTAGGCAGTACTGTGCTCGCCGACCCGAGCCAGATGCATCAGGTAATCATCAATCTCTGCACCAATGCCTTCCATGCCATGGAAGAACATGGGGGCATCCTTTCGATCACCCTTGATTCCGTACAGTTGGAAGAGGAAGATGCCGCCAGCCTTGGAGGTGCTGCGGGCAACTATGTAAGGTTGATCGTGGCCGACAGCGGTTGTGGCATGAGCCCGTCCATCAAGCGCCGTATCTTTGAGCCCTATTTCACCACCAAGGGTGTGGGCAAGGGCTCCGGCATGGGGCTGGCGGTGGTGCACGGAATTTTGCGCAGTCATGGTGGGTTGCTACGACTCACCAGTCAGGAGGGGAAAGGCTCCTCCTTCGAGGTCTTTCTGCCAGCCATAGATCAGCAGGTAAAGGCGAAAACCGAGAAAGAGGGGGTATTTTGTCCACCGGGCACAGAACGCATCCTGGTGGTGGATGATGAACCGGCGATCACCGACATGGTGTGCCAGTGGCTGGCACAACTGGGGTATACGGTCACCACGAGCAATAACAGCGTAGCGGCATTGACCATGGTGCGTGAAAATCCAAGTGGCTTCGACCTGATCATCACCGATCAGAGCATGCCATTCATGCCCGGCGCCGAGTTGGCCAAGGAGATCCTGGAGGTGCGTCCCGACCTGCCGATCATCCTCTGTACCGGCTACAGCTCCACCCTTACCGAAGAAAAGGCAAAGGAGATCGGCATAAGGAGTTACGCCTACAAGCCGTTACAGGGCAGTGAACTGGCCCGGCTGGTCAGGCAGGCGCTGGACGACAAGAGGGACTGACCCTGCAAAGAGATTCAGGCCAAGCCGCGCTGAAAGTTGAAGGCCGTCGTCTCTTGCAAAGCTTGATCGGCGGCAAGAGCGGCCAGCACTTGCCGCCCCTTTGCGGACATCGCCCCGCACTGGCTCAGGTCAACGATGATCCGTCCACAGCCCATCCCCTTGAGTTTGGCGAGATGCCCCAGTAGGGAAAAATCCTGCTCCGCCAGCACCTCGGTGAGGCCGTTGTGCTGAAAAACGCGATACCCTTCTCCCCCTTCCGCCCGCAGCACCGCGCCGGGCCGTACCCCTCGGACCGGGATACGGGAAAGCATCACCACCAGCGGGCTGTAAACCGTGATTGCCAGGGGAGGCAGATGTTCTCCCCGGCGGAAGAGATCCTGCAGGTTCTTGCGGTCATCCTCCAGATTGACGGTGAGTTCGAAAAGCCCCAGCTCCTGCCAAGCGAGCGCGGCCTGGCTGTTCAGAATATAGCAGCGGAAACCGCCCAGCAGGGTCAACCCGGACAAGCCGGCAAACAGGGGGATATGCCCCAGATTGTTGATCCGAAACCGGCAAAACCCCTGCCCCGCCAGCATCCCCACGGCCCGACGGTATTCGTCCCACTCCGGCCCGAAGAGCATGGGGGGAATTTCCCAGATGATCCTTCCCTGCCAATCGACACGCCGCAGGTCCATCTTTTTCAAGGCCGTCATGGTCTCCGGGGTCAGCGGCAGCTCCAGGCTGGCGACGGACGGCTCATCGAGAATACGGAAATCATGGGAATCACGCCCCCGCACCGTAAGGGCCTGAGAAGATACCGCCTGGGGAACAGAGGCGGGCAGCAGACTGGCCAGCCCCTGCATCCGGGCCTGATCGAGGCTCTCCTTCTGGGCCAGGCTCTTTTCCGGCACAACCACCTGCTCAAGCGTAGCGCGACAACTCTCCGGGCTCAGGGTAAAGGCGGCCTTGCCCCCCACCTTGAAGACCTTGTCTCCCTGCTGAAAAAAGCCGCCCTTGTCGGGAATCCGCACCCGGACAAAATCCCCGGCCTTGACCGCCTTGAGTTTTTTCTGTTCGATCCAAAGCTCCCGCACCGTAAAGCCGGTGCCGGCCTGATCGTTTTGCGGCTGGACGCGGATCCGGTCGCCCACATGCAGTCGGTCGCTGGTCTCAAAGCCGATCATGCCGCCGCGCAGCGAGGTCACCTGACCGAGATGCTTACCGAGGGTCCCTTGCTTGGAGGAGTCCGCAATCCCCGCGGGGATGGAACCGGTAAGAAAACCCTTGGTCGCCTGGCGGCCAAAGGAGAGGGCCAACTGCTCCTCCGCCTCAGCCATCGCCTGCTTGCGCCCGCTTTCCGGGGCATCCAGCACCAAACGGTAGGCCGCCACCACCCGGGCCACATAGTCGGCGCTCTTCATCCTGCCTTCGATCTTGAGGCTGATAACCCCGGCCTTGAGCAGCTGGGGCACCGAGGAAAGGGCAGAAAAATCGCTGGTGGAGAAATGATAGCCCGGCTGTTCCCGGTTGAGATATTTACGGCGGCAAGGCTGGGCGCAGCGGCCCCGGTTGCCGCTCATCCCGCTTGCGGCGGAAGAAAAAAGGCATTGCCCGGACACAGAAAAACAGAGCGCCCCATGGACAAAATGCTCCAGCTCGATGGTGCTCTGCTGCCGGATCGCAGCAATCTCGGTCAGGGAGAGCTCCCTGGCCAAGACCGCCCGGGTGAACCCCATCTGCTCCAGCATCTTGACCCCGGCCGCGTTATGCACGGCCAGCTGGGTTGAGGCGTGCAGGGGCAATTGGGGGAAATGTTTTTTGGCCAGGTGCCAGACCCCGAGATCCTGGATGATCAGGCCATCAATGCCGATCCCGGCAAGATCAGCAAGAGTCCCCACCAGCTGGGGCAGCTCCTTTTCCTTGATCAGGGTGTTGAGGGCGACGTAAAGTTGCCGGTGCTGCTGGTGGGCAAGGGTGGCCATCTTCTCCACCTCACCAAGCGTGAAATTCTTGGCCTTGGCCCGGGCGGAAAAATCCTTCAAGCCGCAGTACACCGCATCGGCCCCGTTCTCCAGGGCGGCGAAAAATGATTCCAGACTCCCCACCGGGGCCAGGAGTTCCGTTTTTTTACTTGTTTTCTGGTGCGTCATCTTCCCTTTCCGTTTATCACAAGCGCAACCGCGCGGCCAACCGTCTTTTTCATAGGGCGCCAGACTACCACGCCCGCCAAAGCAGGGGCAATGGAAATCGGTAATTCCCCGGCTTGGCCACCCGACCTCCCCCGTCCGCTAGCCGATGTCGCCCCATATCGCCCCATGTCCTCTAGGAAAACCAAGGGGATGTGGATAGGATATGGGCGAAAGGAGACAGGATTCGACAAGAACCAACTCGGGAAACACACAAACAACCTTAGGAGAAATTGCGATGAAAAAGACCATGATTGCCCTTACCATGATGTTGGCCGCCGGCCTGACCGTAACCATGAACGACCTGCATGCCGCCCCTGTCACGACAGGCGGAAAGATCGCTGCCCCGACCCAGGAGCTGGTGATCAAAGGGAAGAAACCCGCCCTGTTCAGCCATGCCAAACACACCGCCCTTGGCCTTGATTGCACCGCCTGCCATCACGACGGTAAGCATCAGCCCCTGAACGAAGCGGCCATCGCCGGGCTGGCGAACACCGATACCCTGCATTGCGCAAGCTGCCATAACGAAAAGTTTGCCAATGCCAAACTCCAGAAGCCCATGGATGTGTTCCATGGCCGGTGCAAGACCTGCCACCTCGCCGGGGTGAACGGCAAGAATGGCCCCACCGCCTGCACCGTCTGCCATAAAGCAGCGGCTGCTCCCGAGCAGAAGGCAGCTCCGGCGGCTACCGCTCCGGCCCCGGCCAAGAAAAAAGGCAAGGCAGTGGAAGGCTGCTGATCAGCCCATCAACGTACCCCGTTTCCGCAATACCTCCAGCAGCAGTTGCTCCAACCCATACTGCTGCTGGAGGAGAAGGCCAACCGCCTGGTCCAGCCTCTGCATCCGGGCTGGACCAGCACTCTGCTGGATCTCTCGGCAGTTATAATTGAGGCAAAACATGGGCTTAAACAGGAGCAGGCAACCCCTCTCCCCGAGAAAACAGCACTCCGCATCCTCCCGCAGGGCAGTAACCGCAACCCCTGCCAGGAGATTGAGCAGCAACTGGACCACATCATTTTCCCCGGCCATGAAGCTGCTGCAACATCCGCCTCCATCCTTGGCGCCGCAGACGGTGCAGAGGGCACCCAAGTTCAGATCGGCCATGACTCTGGACAGCTCTTTTCCCAGAATCACCGCCTGGGCCAACATCGGGGCAAACGCTTCGCCTCCGCCCAGCTCCAGACCGAGATCGGCATAGAGCATCTGCGCCACACCCAGCCGGCTACTGATGCTGCCGCCGTAAAAATCCTGCAAGGAAAAACGAGACTGCGTTTCCATGGTGGTCCCCTCATCGATGGCTGACCCAGACCAGGCAGTCACGCTTTTTCTAGTTTTTTCAGGGCGGGTGTGGTTAGTTGGTCCAACGAAAAATAACCTTAAAACCCAAAGCAAGCCGCCATATGACCCCCTCGCACAAGACCTCCCAACTCTGCCCCAACTGCCGCCGCCTCATCAGCCGAGATGAACCCAGCTGCCCGTATTGCGGTCTCAAGTCTCCCGGTTCCTGGTGGAAAAACAATGCGTTGCTCCACCCGCTCCATACCCCGGAGCTTTTCCTCACCTGGCTGAGTGGCTTCAACATCGCTTTTTTTGCCCTCTCGCTGATCCTAAATCCCGGCGGCACGGGTATGGGCATGAACCCCTTCGGTTTCCTTTCGCCGGACAACCGGAGCCTTCTGCTACTGGGGGCGACCGGCACCATGCCCATCGAGGCGTTGCACCGCTGGTGGTCTCTGGTTTCCGCCAGCTACCTGCACGGCAGCCTGCTCCATCTCGTCTTCAACCTCATCGCCCTGCGGCAGATCGGCCCCCTGGTGATCCAGGAATACGGCCTGGCCCGGATGTTCACCATCTACACCCTGGGCGGCATCGGCGGGTTTCTGCTCTCCTTCCTGGCCGGGGTGCCTTTTACCATCGGCGCATCGGCTGCGGTCTGCGCCCTGATCGGCGCGGCCCTTTATTACGGAAAAAGCCGGGGCGGCAGCTACGGCCAGCAGGTGTACCAACAAATCGGCGGCTGGGCCATGAGCATCTTCGTCTTTGGCCTGCTGGTGCCGGGCATCAACAACTGGGCCCATGGCGGCGGCATGGCGGCAGGCGCCCTCTGCGGACTGCTTCTGGGTTATCAGGAAAACCGCCGCGAAATGCTCAGCCACCGTCTGCTTGGCGCCGCCTGCGCGATCGGAACAACCCTGATCCTGCTCTGGGCTGTGGCAACCGCAGTCATCTACCGCTTTTCCTGAACCTTCCAGCAGGGATTTATCAGGTATACAAAAATGGGGAAAGCGCGCCTACTTTCTGCGCTGACGGACCTTGTCAAGACACTGAGGGCAGATGCCGTGGGAAAATTTGGCATCTGTTCGCTGGGAGATGTAGGACTCGATCTCCTTCCAGGATTCCTGGGCCGAAGAGTCAGCGCCCGTGGTTCTGATTTTTTTGCATTCCATGCAGATGGGCACCAGCCCCTGGATGGTCTGCTGGATCTCGCTGATCATCCTAGCGTGGAGCGCGATGCCGAGAAAAACGAAGACCGCGCCGAAAAGAAAGATCAAACTGACCCAAAATATGCTAAGGCTCGCCTTGCCCAGAAGCACGCTCATGGCGACCACGACATAGCCGGCCAGAAAAAAGAACATCAGTAGCCGGTTTATCCTGAGAAACCGCAGCACATAGCCCTGACTGCGCTCGGCAATGAGCGGGGTGGCTTTAAACAGCCCCCGCAGATGGATGATGCTGACCCCGATGATCACAGCGCCGCAGGCGATAAAGAATACCGCGATGCGGGTATGCCAATCCAGGGCCTGCCAATTCATGCTCTTCCTCCGAATACCGTTCTGATTCTTCCCCGATCCGCACCATTGTGCTGCTGTGCGGAGGCCGGATCAACGCGAACCACGATACAATCATTTTTTCCCGATTCCTTCAACAGGTTATTTCGTACCCCTCGCAGGACCCTACCAGTCCTGAAAAAAAATAAAAAAAGGCAGGTCTCCCTGCCTTTTTCATATTCCGGAACGCAACCTTGCGCTCACTCAACCGCTTCAACCGCTTTTCCCGGGTTTTTTCTTTTTTTCTTCTTCTTGCTTCTTCTTGGCCTTTGCCGCGTCCTCTTCCGAAGTGCCTTTCGTTTCCGTCACTCCCTTTTCTTCCCCAGCCTTGGCTTTTTCCTCAGTGCTCACGGCACTGCCCTTGCTGCCGCCTCAGCCACTGGCGCCGACAGCCTTGGTCGGCGAAGTGGCAAGCCCCGCCCCGGCCAGCAGGCTGGCAAGGCCAAAGCCTGCCAGAAACTTTTTCAAATCCTTTGTTTCCATACATCCCTCCTTGCCATTGCTTGCGTATTGGGAAAACGAGGCAGCCGGCGTCTTCCGGCCCCCTCTTGATCGCTCCAAGATAGCCCTCCCCGAGCAAACCATGAAAATATTCATCAGGAAATCCCATATCAAAAACAATAAAAAAATCCCGACTCACCCACGATTGGGCAAAGCCGGGAGGTCTCGGCTACAACCCTAGCATTCCTTAAAGGGATCTTTAGAAGATACGGGTGGTTCCGGATACAGCTCCGGGTAGAGCCGATGGGTGCAATCCGGGCAGATCGAATGACTGAACTCCGCATTGGAGTGTTTCTCGATATACGATTCGACCTGCTGCCAGTATCCTTTGTCGTCTCTGATTTTTTTACAGGAGGCGCAGATCGGGATAAACCCGCTCAACAACTTCACCTTGGCCAAGGCCTCCTGCAACTCGGCAATGGCCTGCTCTTTTTCGTTCTCAATCCTCTTGCGCTCAATGGCATAGCGGATGGAGCGAACCAGCATCTCCCCGCTGACCTGCCCCTTGATGAGATAATCCTGGGCTCCGGCGTTCACCGCCTCAAGACCAACCTCGTGATCCGCCAAGCCGGTCATCACCACGATGGGAATACGCCTTGCCGCCAAGGCCAGCGTCTTGACGGTATCCATCCCCTGACTGTCCGGCAGGCCGAGGTCGGAGATAATGATATCGTACCCACCCTCAGCTACCTGACGAACCCCCTCGTCCAGCCGGGTAACATGCTGGATAGCGATATCGCCCGTTGCCGCATCCCTGCCGGCTGTCGGCTCCAGCAACATTTCCTGGATAAGAAACGCATCGGCCTGATCATCTTCGATGAGAAGAACCCTGATTCCCATGGTGGCACCTTCCTATTTCTCTTTCAACGGCATTTTAACGATGGTAAACCAAAACTCCTCGATCATGGCCACCACCTTGGTAAAGGCCTCAAAGCTGATCGGCTTGGTGATATAGCAGTTGGCACCCAAGTCGTAACAGGTGACAATGTCGCTCTCCGCCTCCGAGGTGGTGAGCACAACCACGGGGATGGAGCGGAGAGCGGGATCCCCCTTGATTTCCTGAAGCGTCTCCTGGCCGCTTTTTCTCGGCATATTGAGATCGAGCAGGATGATATCCGGCCGCACCGCCTCGGGGTATGGCGCTTCTCTCCTCAGAAACTTCAGGGCCTTTTCCCCGTCATCCACCACATGCAGATTGACCAGCATCTTGGCGTCCTGTAGCCCCTCTTTCGTCAATTCCACATCACCTGGATCGTCTTCCACCAGCAGGATGTCTATTCTTTGTGGGTTAGCCATGGTTCCCTCTCCCCTCTTCTTGGTTAAATAATCCATCACTCATCTTTCTGCACCGGCGTACCCGGCACGGTGAAGAAAAAGGTCGCCCCCTTCCCAGCCGCCGACTCCAGCCAGATCTTGCCGCCATGCCGCTCGACGATCTTCTTGCACAGCGCCAAGCCGATGCCGGTGCCCGAGTATTCCTCGCGGGTGTGCAGCCGCTGGAAGAGCTGGAAGACCCGTTCGAAATGCTGCGGCTCGATGCCGATCCCCGTGTCGCTCACGGAAAAAAGCCATTCGCCGTCGCGCTGCTCCGCCGCCACACCAATCTCGGGGGGATCACCCAAAGCGCGGTACTTGAGGGCATTACCGATGAGGTTCTGGAAAACCTGGCCCAACTGCACCGCATCCGCCATGACCGTCGGCAGGTCGGCCACCTTGAGCTGCGCCCCGCTCTCCTTGATGGCAAATTCCAGATCGGACTGCACCCGTGCCACCAACGCATTGCAGTCAACCGGGGCAAACTCCTTCCCCTTGGTGGTCACCCGGGAAAATTCAAGCAGATCGTTGATCAGAATCTGCATCCGCTGGGCGCCATCGACAATGTAGCCGATGTAGATGTCGGCGTTCTCGTCCAGCTGGCCCTGGTACTTCCGGGCCAGAAGCTCGGAAAAGCTACCGATCTTGCGCAGCGGCTCCTGTAGGTCGTGGGAGGCGACATAGGCAAAATGCTCAAGCTCCTTATTGCTCCGGCCCAGGGAATCGGCGTATTGTTTCAGCGCCGCCTGGGTCGCCAGACGCTCGCTGATGTCCTGGAAACTGACCACGCTTCCCACCACCTGATCCCCTCGCACAATCGGTGCGGCCACCAAACTTACCGGCACGAAGCTCCCATCCTTGCGCAGAAAATAATCTTCCGGCCAGCGGGTGATCCGACCGCTTCCCAGTGTTAAAGCAACCGCGCAATGCTCCCGCAGGCAAGGACTGCCATCGGGCCGGTGGTGGTGCAGCACCTCATGGCTGTCCTGCTCCGCCAGCTCGCTGGCCTGCCAGCCCAACAACCGTTCGGCCTCCGGGTTCATGTAAGTGACCCGGCCCTGCGCATTGATGACCATAACGCCATCGGCCAGCACCTCGTTGATTTCCCTGAAGCTTGCCCGGCTTTCCCGCAATTCCATCTCGACGCGTTGCCGTTCGCGCACCTCGTCACTCAATCGGTCCCGCGAGACCGTAACCTCGGACAACTTTGCGATCATGGCATTGAAGTGTCGGGCCAGTTCAGCCAATTCATCCTTACCCGTTGCCTCAACGCGCTCGCTGAAACCGGCGACAGCCACCTTGGACATCCCCTCCTGTAGCCGGGAGAGCGACCGTGCAATATGGCGCATCATCGGCCAAATGAAGAGCGCACTCATGCTGCCAAACACCAGCACCAAAAAAAACCTGAAATTTCTCTGCCACGCAGAAAACACCTCTGCCTGATGGTGATTGATCTCGTGCAGCCTGCTGGTAAGCGGGAGCGCGCTTTCCAAATCGACCTGGATGCGTTTGAGCAGCTGGACGATATAGGCCTGCTGCGCTGGGGTCGGCACCTGATCCTGAAGTTGTGCCAATTCCTGAAGTTGCGCCAGTTCTTGGAAATCGCGCTGACTGTTCTTGATATGTTCGAGAAACAGGCCGAAAAGTTCTTGCTCCTCTTCTCCGGAAAAAAGCTCCTTGGCCTGCGACAGATGCACCTCGACCCCCTGCATGATGTCTGGCCATTGTTGGCGGGGCCTGCTTGACTTGTTCTCCGCCAGATCATGAGAAAGAACAATCAGGTCAAAAAGCCTTTTCCCCAAATCATCGGCCAGGAGGGTTTTTTCCTCTAATCCCTCAAGCGTCCGCTGGGCCAGCAAGAAACTCCCGGCAAATGCCAGCAGCAGCAACAACGGCAGCAAGCCAATCACCTTGAGGCGCGTACGAATCAGCATGATATTTTACCTGATGACCGTTACGGCATTGGGTTTGACCGCCTGCAACGGTTCCGGATGGAGCAGCCGCAAATAATTCGGGAGGTTTTTGTCGGTCACCAGCTTTTCCTGCACCGCCCACGTCGCAACATTTTCCAGGGTATACAGCAGCCGTTGCTCCAAGCCAAGCCGCAGCTTCACCTCGGCCAGTTCAGCACCCATCCGCTCTGGCGAGCTATGGAGTCGTTTCGCCAGGATGGTCGCCGCTTCCTGGGGTTGCTGCTGCACGAATTTTTCCGCCTTGAGCAAGGCGCGGAGAAACTTCGGCAAGGCCCCTGCGGCACGTTGCTTCAAGGTTTCATTATACGCCACAAGGTTAAAAGATTTCCAATACACCCCCGGCTCCGCAAAGATCTGCACCTTTCCGCCCAATCGTTGGCGAGCCTCGCCGATGAAGGGTTCCCGCGAGGAAAAGGCATCGATTTCGCCCGACTCCAGGGATGCCGGCAATTCGGCGGATTTCATGAACACCGGCTTGATGTCAGCCATGGTCAACCCATGCTTGAGCAGGGCCTGATACAAAAAATAATGGGTGGAGAACTTGGCCTGGGTCGCCACAATCTTCCCGCGCAGATCCTCGATCCTGGAGATGTTGCGGTCGACACGGGCAACTATCTTCACCTCATTGTCCCAGCTGCCGATGGTGGCAAAAATGCCGAAGTCCCTTTCCCGGAAGGAATCAAACACCAACTGGGTTTCGGCGACAGAGGCGATGTCCGCCTTGCCCTCGAACATGGCGCGGGTAGCCTCGTCCCCGGTGGCGAAATCATTGACCTGCACCTCCAACCCCTCTTCGCCGAAATACCCCTTCTGGGCGGCAAGATGCACCAGCCCGCTCAGCAGGGCGCGGGTGTCGGCGACAATAAGCCGCTCGACACCATGGGCCTTAAACGGCGACATCATCAGGCACAGGGCCAGACAGAGAGCAAATCGGATCTGCTTCATGGTTCTTCCTCCACAAGTTTTTCCAACCAAAAACCGCCGCCGTATCACCGGTTGCGACCATGCCCCCCGGTCAAACACCCTGTCTCTCATCTTTCCGCACCGACACACTCGGCACGGTGAAGAAAAAGGTCGCCCCCTTCCCCGCCGCCGACTCCAGCCAGATCTTGCCGCCATGCCGCTCGATAATCTTTTTGCACAGCGCCAGACCGATGCCGGTGCCCGAGTATTCCTCGCGGGTATGCAGCCGCTGGAAGAGCTGGAAGACCCGCTCGAAATGCTGCGGCTCGATGCCGATCCCGCTGTCGCTCACGGAAAAAAGCCACTCCCCATCGCGCTCCACCGCTGACACACCAATCTCGGGGGGTTGCCCCGGAGCGCGGTATTTGAGGGCATTGCCGATGAGGTTTTGAAAAACCTGACCCAACTGCCCCGCATCCGCCACGACCGTTGGCAATTCGGCCACGCTGAGGTGGGCGCAGCTTTCTTTAATGGCAAACTCCAGATCGGCCTGCACCCGTGCCAATAGCGCGTTGCAGTCAACCGGGGCAAACTCCTTCCCCTTGGTGGTCACACGGGAAAAGGCAAGCAGATCGTTGATCAGAATCTGCATCCGCTGGGCGCCATCGACAATGTAACCGATGTAGGAATCGGCCTTTTCGTCGAGCTGGCCTTTATATTTCCGGGCCAGCAGCTCGGAAAAGCTCCCGATCTTGCGCAGCGGCTCCTGCAGATCGTGGGAAGCAACATAGGCAAAATGCTCAAGCTCCTTGTTGCTCCGCTCCAAGGATTTGGCGTATTGTTTCAGCCCCTCCTGGGCCTGGCGCAGTGCGGTGATGTCTCGGTAAATAGCGTAAAGGTATTGTTGCTCACCAAGGGTTAAGGCTTGCGCCGACACTGCAACGTTTCTGATCTCGCCGGACTTGGTCCGGTGCTCGGTTACAAAATTCTGGCATTCCTGCCGTTTGACTGCTTCGATGTGGACCAGGGTCTCCTCGGGCTGCTCCCTGGCCTCGTAATCCGACAGGGTGAGTTCCGCGAACTCTTCCCGACTGTAACCCAGCTGGAGGTGGGCGACCTCATTGAACTCAACGGCCTTGCCGGTTTCCATTTCGACGAGCACAATACCATCCGGCGACTCGTTGAAGACCGCGCGATACCGTTGCTCCGAATCATGGAGCAAGGTCTCAACCCGCTTGCGCTTGACCATCTCCCAGACGTTGCGCATGTAGAGGATGAGCTGCCGGATATCATCCGCATCGTAGGGCTCTTCCTTATTACCCACCCCAATGACCGCGATGATTTTCTCCCCATCAAAGATGGGACTGCTCAGGTGCCGCAACAGGGGGAAATGGCCTTCGGGCAACCCCTTTTTCTTCGCCAGACTCGGATAATCGTTATGCACCACCGGCTGCCGCTGCCGGACACAATCGGCCCAGACCCCTGCCTCCTGCAAGGGATAATGCGGGGTCTTTGCTGCGGTGCAAAACTCCATGACCGCCTCGGACCACTGGGAGAGGCCCAGGATCTGCTGATCCTCATTGAAGAAATGCAGATAGCCGACCTTGCTGCGGGTAAGCCGCACCGCCGACTCCAGGGCATAACGAATCAGCTCCTCCTCGGTATCGAACTGCCTCTGGCTGAGGGCAAGAAGGGTTGCCAACCGCTCTTCATTCAGCCTCAGTTCGGCATTGGCATGCGACAAGTCTCCGGTCCGCGCCTCCACCCGCTGCTCCAAATCGAGGGTCAGGCGATGCAACGTATCTTGGCTCTCCTCAAGGCGTTGGACCATGGTGTCAAAACCCCGGGAGAGCATGCCCAGTTCGTCCTTGGCCGAACTCCCGATACGAAAACCGAACTCGCCGGAGCTTATCCTAACAAAGGCCTGATTTAAAAGCGCCACCGGCACGGTAAAGGCCCGGATGACCAAAAAGGAAATGACCAGGAGCAGGATGGCAATGGTCCCCACCACCAGCATGCTTGCCAGGTCGATCTGCTGGGAAAGGGCAATGGCTTGCTCGTGATTCCGCTCGTGGAGGGCGGTGGCCGCCGGACTGGCCACCGCCAGCTCCTGAAGGAGCCGGGCGGTAATCCGCTCACGGAAGCCTCTAGCCTGCGCAGTCTCCTGCTCCCCTTGTCCATAATTGCGATGGGGGCCATACTGGGCAAAAAGAAAACCCAAGGTCTTGGCTGTCCGCGTGAGGCGAGCCATAAGCTCTTTTTCCTCGGCCGTGTCAAAAAGCCCCCCCTGCGTTTCTAACTGCCTGCCCAGGAACTCATGTTTTTGGCCCCACTGGACATGGGCGCGTTCCTCAAAATAGAGCTGATGTTCGTACGTTAGAATGGCCAGGTCGGCAAGGGTGGCGTTTATCTCATCGGCGACGATGGCCTTGTGGTTGGCGCGGTCCACCTGGTTGTTCGCTGAGAGAAAAACCGCCGCCAAAACCAGAAGCAGGATGACCGGAATGACGCCGATCAAAATGAGTTTGCACCGTATCTTCACTGTGACCTCATTAACGATTGGTGACTGAAACCGAATCCGGCTTGATGGCGCGCAAATACTCCGGCGAGACGAGGGCCAGGTAATTGGGCATGTTGGCAGATGCCGCGGCTCCACCCCGCTCCATCTGCCAGCGGTATTGGTCTTCCAAATGGGCAAAGAGGCTGTTGGCCAACGCCACCTCGATAATTGTCCTTCCCCAGATCTCTTCAATTTCCCGAGAAGAAAACTGGGCGGCCTTGGCTACCACTCCCTTGGCCGCGGCGGGCTCTTCCTTCGCGTACTGCTCGGCCCGGACCAGGGCTCTCAATACCCCAGGGGTCGCCTGGAGGTTGAGAGGGATATTGGACCGGGTCGTGAGGATGCCATGGATCAGATTGAGGCCAGGCTCGGCAAAGACCACGCCCTTGTCGCCAAGGGCCTTCGCCGCGACATTGACCATTCGAGTGGTCATGGAAAACCCGTCGATCTCACCGCTGGCCAGGGCGGCCTGAAAGGTCTCCGGCTCCATGAACACCTGGGTAACCTCGTTTTGCGCCAGACCATGCTTCATCATGAACAGGTCGAGAAAGAGATGGCCAAGAACCCCTTTTTTCACCCCGATCCGCTTACCTTTGAGATCTTGGGGCGTAACAATACCCCGATCGCGACGGGCAATGATTCGGGTGGAGTCATCATCGGACATAAGTGTGGCAAGGATGATGAAGGGGGTGCGTTGGGGATCGGCCAAAACAATGGGCGGCACCCCACTCACGGCAAAGTTGCACTCACCCTGCAGCATGCCTTCAAAGGCCTGCTTGCCATCGAGATCCTTCAGCGTCACGCTGAGACCCTCTTCGCGGAAATACCCCTGCTCCAGGGCAATCCGGGGCAGGATATCGGTGACGCTGCCATGGCAGAAAGTCACGGCAAAGGGAGCGGCCTGTTGCTTGTGTTGGGCCTTATCTTCGCTCTGCTTGCAACCGAAGATAAGGCCCAGCAGCACCAGGCCCACGGCAACACAGCGGCGATTTCCTGAATGATAGTGCATGACCGTCCTCCTATTTTTCAAGTCTGACACCCTCAGGATTCACCGTCCGTAATGGTTCGGCGGCAATCAGGTTAAGGAAGTTGGGCACGGGGCGCTGACTATCCCCGGCCTGCTGTAGCGTCCAACGGGCCGTGTCCTCCAAGCCCATGAGCAGGGCATGATCCAAGGCCAAGCGATACTGAGAAAACCCCATCTGCTGCTTGATCTCCGCAGAGGATACCTTCTGGTTGGCCTGAACAATGGCCAGCGCCTCATCGGGCCTCTGCTGGATAAAATTCTCAGCCTGGTCGATGGCTCGGAGAAACTTCACCGCCACCCCGGGCCGCTTTTCAAAAAAAGCAGTGGTGGTCAAAAGCATGATAGCGCTTCGATACAGACCAGGGGCCTCCATGAGTACCGCCTTATCCTGCAAGGACTCTTGGGCCTGGGCAACGACCTTGTCCGTCATGGCGATGGCGTCGATCTGGCCGCTGGTAAGCGCCCCCAGCAATTCATCGGACTTCATGAAGATAATGGCAACATCGTTGAGGGGCAGTCTATTTTTCTCAAGAAACAATTCCAGAAAATAGTGGGCGTTGGTTCCCTTAACCGTAGCGATTCGCTTGTCACGCAGATCAAACGGGGTAGCGATACCCCGGTCCACCCGGGCCACGAGGCGGATCATATTATCCGAGCTTTGTACAGAACCGAGGATTCGCAAGTCATCCCGCTTAAGGGCGTATTCAACCACCGGTGGCTCAGCGGCCGTGGCAAGCTCACATTCTCCCCTGAGCATGGACTCCAGAGCATCTCTGCCCATGGTGAATTCCCGGACCGAGACCGCAAGGCCCTGTTCAGAAAAAAAGCCCTGCTTCTCAGCCACCAGCAAGGGCAGCAGCATGTTCGTGCCCCGGCAGAATCCAACCGGCTCCAACGCCACCGGCGTCTCCTTGGGCACGTCCTGCTGTTTGCAGCTGACAACCAGGAGCAGCAGCACCAAACCCACGGCAACGAACCGACCTGCACGCACATCACAGAGATGCAAATACATACCTGCGCTCCTGCTTTCGTAGCCCTTCATTTTTCAAGCTTAACGCTATCCGGCTTCACGGCGCGTAATGGTTCAACGGCAATCAGATTGAGGAAGTTGAAAACTGGACGCTGTTCACTCTCCGCACGCGCAACCATCCACCGGCCCATATCTTCCAGGCCCATCAGCATGCCATGCTCCAAGGTCAATCGATACTGATAGTCCACAAGGAGTTCCTTGATCTCCGCGGGGGACACCTTCCGGCCATGGCTGCCCTGGGCAATGAACAATGTCTCCTCTGGCCTCTGCCGAATAAAATCCTCGGCCCGGACCAAGGCCCGGAGAAACCGCACCGCCACCTCTGGTCGTTTTTCAAGCAGATTCGTGGTCGCCAGAAGCAGATAATAATTGCGGTACAAGCCTGGCTCCTCCAAGAGCACCGCATTGGTCTGCAATGCCTGTTGGGCTTGAGTGACGACATTATTGGTCATGGAAACGGCATCGACCTGGCCGCTGGTAAGCGCCGCCAGCAACTCGCCTGATTTCATGAAGACAATGGCGACATCCTGGGACTTCAGGCCATGCTTTTCAAGAAACAGCTCCAGAAAGTAGTGGGGAGTTGTTCCCTTGGTCGTAGCGATCCGTTTGCCGCGCAGGTCTTCCGGCACTGCAATGGCCCGGTCGGCCCTGGCTACGATGCGATTCTGATTCTCTGAACTTTGCAGGGAGCCGAGCAGACGAAAATCATCCCGCTGCTGGGCGTATTCGACCACGGGCGGCTCGGCGGCGGTGGCAAGGTCACATTCACCCCGGAGCATACCCTCCAAAGCTTCCTTGCCCATGATAGACTCTCGAACCGTGACCGTAAGACCCTGTTCAGAAAAAAAGCCCTGCTTCTCCGCCACCACCATGGGCAGCAGAGCCGTCGTGGAGCGACAGAGCGCCACCGACTCCAGCGCCACCGGCGTCTCCTTGGGTGCTTCCTGTTGCTTGCAGCCGGTCAGCAAAAAACCGAAAAACGCCACCAGGAAAAAGATCCCCAACCTTCCGGCCAAACCCCTTCTTTTTCCCTCAAGGCAATCGGACATACTGCTCCTCCGTGTTTTGTTGCGGCTCCGCGCAGACCACCCGGTTTCGCCCGCTGCCTTTCGCTTGGTAGAGCGCCGCATCGGCCGCACCAATCAATTCGGCCAAGGGACTTGCGGCGGTGGTCCACGATACCCCCAGGCTCACAGTGACCTCGGTGTTTTCCTGAATCTTGAGCCTGATCCTCTCCGCCACCGCCAAAGCCGCGTTGCGCTCCGTGTCCGCAAGAAGGATCAAAAACTCCTCGCCGCCATAGCGCACCACAAGGCTGGTCTCCCGCACCTCTTGTTTCATGGTCTTGGCCACCGCCACCAGGAGCCGGTCCCCGGCGCTGTGGCCGTGGGTGTCGTTGTAGTGCTTGAAATGGTCGAGGTCGAGCATGATGATGGCAAAGGGGGTGCCGTGGCGGCGGGCCCTGGCGAGGGTGCTTTCGGCGACGATATCCAGATGCCGCCGGTTGGCCAGCCCGGTGAGCGGGTCATGGAGCGCCAGCCGTCTGGTTTCCTCATAGAGCTTGGCATTTTCAACCGCGATGCCAAGCTGCTCGCCGATGGAGAGCAACATTTTCCGCTCGCTGTCGCTCACCGAAATGCCCGGAGCGGTATCAAGACAGAGAACGCCAACCACCCGCTCCCGAGACTTGAGGGGAATGGCGATGTGCCCGTGGGACTCCATTCCGGCATAGCGGATGGTGTGGCGCTCGTCCTGCAAGGCATCACCAGAAACCACCAGCTCCCCGTGCGATGCCGCCAGGCCGCAGAGACATTCGCCGAGCGGCAGGCTTTGATGCGCCTCGATAAAGGCCGGAGAATGGCCGACTTCCTGGGCAAGTCGCAGAGTACCGTCGTCCTCGACAGTCAGGATGGCGCCCTGCCATTTGAGGCCGAGAATCTCCATGCCGGTAACAGTGCCAATGATCTCGGCCAGCAGCCCTTGCATGTCGATACAGCGGCTCACCGTAGAGGAAACATGAAAGAGCACGGCCAGTTCGGTATTGCTCCGGCGCAGGGCATCCTCGATGCGCTTGCGCTCGATGGCATACCGGAGGGTACGGCCGAGAAGAAAACTATCGACATGGCCTTTGACACAGTAATCCTGCACCCCTTCCTGGACGATCTGGAGGGCAAGATCCTCATCCCGCTGGCCGCTCATCACCACGATGGGGGTCTCGGGCGCTGCCTGGCGCACCTGTTTGACCAGTTCCATGCCTTGGCCGTCCGGCAGGGAAAGATCAAGAAGGATAACCGCAAACCGTGCTACGCGAAGCTGGTCCATGGCCTTGGCAACCCGGTCCACATGGGTTACGGCAAAGACCTGGTGCTTGATTTCGAAGAGCATCTCCTGCACAAGCAGGGCGTCGCCGACATCATCCTCGACCAGGAGAATGCGTATTACTGGTGAGGCAGTATCCATAGGATGGTTGACCAGAGTTCAGGGTTTACCGGAAAGCCTACTGTCATGCTCAATAAAATCGCCGCCAAAGTCAACGGAAAAACTCTCCCTGCCGCAACCTAACTTACAGCTGCAGGTCAACAATAACGGGCAGGTGATCGCTGGCAACCTTGGACACCCGCAGTCGGCAGCGTCGGCCGCCCAGCACGGTGATCGGCCCCCGGCAAAACACCTTGTCCAGACCGGTGGTGGGCGAAAATGAGGGGTAGGTCAGTATGGCGTTCTGATAGCCGACCCCATGGTTGGTGGCGCAGACAAAGCCCAGGGCCTCGGTGAACAGCGGGGCGAGCCGGGTCCACCAGTCGTTGAAATCACCGGCCACCACGCAGGGGGCATCGGCGGTGATGCCGGTGAACTCAGGGGTCCGCACCAAGCGCCCCACCTGCTGGGGCCGCTCCTTGAAGGACAGCCCCAAGTGCAGGTTGAAGACGGGCAGCAGTCGGGGGGTGTCGCCCTCGGGCAGTTCCAGCTCGGTGAACAGGCACCCCCTGGCCTTGCGGCCATCAAGGGTCAGATCAATATTGCGCTCTTTGGCGATGGGAAAACGGCTCAGGGTGGCGTTGCCGTACATTCCCTTGCGCAGCTGGACATTGAGCCCCACCGCGTAGTAGGGATAGTTGCCACGCTCGGCCAGTTCCTGGGCCAGATTCAGTTCCCGCGAACGGGGCGCGCCCACATCCACCTCCTGCAACAAAACGATATCGGCATCGTAATGGGCCAGGATCGCGGCGATGCGTTCGGGCCGAAACCGCCGGTCAACCCCGATGGCCCGGTGGATATTATAGGAAAGAATTCGCAGGTTCATGACGAGTGCTCCAGAAAACAGTATGGGTCGCGTTGGCTGAAGACATCGAGGCCGAAGCCGTGGCTCACCGCAAGACAGCCCCCGCAGGCGGGCCGCAGGCGGCACTCCCCACAGGCCAGGCAGCCGGCCCGGCACCGGCGGGCGGCGAGGGAATCATACACTTCCGCCAGGGATTGGCTGAAGATGTTGCCGATGAGGGAAGGAAATTTCCGGCAACCATGCACCTCGCCATCGGGCAGCAACGAGACGAAGTTAAAGGCCGCGCCGCAGCCGAAGCCGGCGCACCCTCCCAGCAGGGGTTCGCCCTGTTCCGCGCGGAGCACATTGAAAAGGTTATCCTTGAACCCCATGGTCGGATTCTCCCGGGCCGCAGCGAGATACTGTACCAGAAAGCCGCGATACTCCGCGATCGGCACCGACTCCAGCAGGGAGCCCTCCCCCACCATGGCCAGCCGGTTAAACACAAAGAGATCGACCCGGTCGCGAAGCAGCTCTGCCAGGGGAAGAACCTGCGCCATGTTGCCCCTGGTCAGGGTGAGCATCACCATGGAGTAGATGTCCAGTTCGCGCAGAAGATCGAGAAACTCCAGAACCTTGGCAAAATAGCCTGTGCCCCGGATAAAATCGTTATGCTCGGCCAAGCCCTCAAGACTTACCTGATAAAAGGCCGGTTTCTCGATGGCCAGCAAGGGCAGAAGATGCTCCTTGCTGGTGGCATTGCCGAGAATGGCCACAGTAAAGCCCCGATCCACCGCCGCCTGGTACAGCTCAAGAAAATGCGGATAGAGCAAGGGGTTGCCGCCGGAAAAGCTCACCTGCCCGCGCACATGGCGGCTTTGGCAGAAGGCCAGCAGGTCATCCAACACCGCAAGGCCGCGGGCCAGGGACAAGGGCGCGCGATCGCTCCGATCGTAGCAATGCTTGCAATGCAGATCGCAGACCTGGGTGATGTGCCACTGCAGGGTGAAAACCTCGGCGGTCAAAAAACGAGGCTCCACCGCCTCGGTGATGGGAAAATTTTGCGCATCCCTGCGGATCCGTGAGGCTGGGGCGAGAAGAATCCCCTTGTCCGCCGCCCGCTCAAGGATCTCCTCAACACCCCCCACCGACAACTCCCCAAGGGCGGCGGCCTGACGGGGATCGATCCCTTCAGAGACCAGCTTCAGGGCCAGCAGATCCTCGGGCCCTGCTGCCTGCGCCTGGCCCTTTCCCGTTTCCGGGGCGAGCCAGACCAGGATCAGTTCCTGCCGGGCTACCGGCTCTGGCACGGCCTTCGCCCCGTTCTCCCCCAGCAAATTGGGCAAACCAATCCATAAAGACTCAAGCAATTGCAGCGAGGGGTTTACCGCAAACCGCTCCACCTCGGTCGGCACAGCTACCCCCTCCTGCTGCACCCGGTACAGAGCCAGCTCCAGCCGGGCCAGAGCAAAGAGATATGGGGGCGCGCCCTCCAAGAGCAATGCAGGGTTGGCGAGCAACTCGGCCAGGTCTGCAAGGTTGGCGACCGGGGCTACGAGAGCAAGAAACCCCTGCCACTGCGGGCCAGCCAGCAACCTTCGGCAGGCGGGGAAAATTTCTGGATTATGGCAGACAAAGGACTCGGACATGGAATTTCCCGTGATTGTTTAAAACCCGACTTTACGCGATCAGTCTACCACAGACCGGAAAAAAACCAACTTTGCCGGTCTCGCAAAAAAAGGAAAAACAGATTGACAGAAACAGACGGGCTGTGCCACTATGTCTATACAGCTGAACGCTGTCTTGGAAAAAGGCAAACCCGGAGTAATCCGGGGACGCAAAGCCAACGGGTCCGCCAACGCGGATGGCCGGGTTGCCGATAGGGGAACCAATGGATTTTCAAAACCCATCTCCGGCAACAGAGACGGGTTTTTTTTATGCCCCCTCGGATCGAATAAGACAGCACCGTACCAGAACATCCAGGTTGGGGGGGGGACCTTTAACCCTGGGTGATTTCGCTCCGTAGCGGGCGGGTCGCCTTGTACCCACGCGCGCACTGCCCATACACCGTATTTCTGATTCTCTGCCTTGTTACAAAGCGCGTGACACCCCCTGGAGAGAGCCCGGCAGTAGCCGGGCTCTCTCCGCTTTTTTCCTCAATACCCCCGCAATCGCCCCCGCAATCGATCGATGAGCTCCAGATCCGGCAGAAATGACTTCTCCGGCAGGGTCGGCATGGGCAACCGGTGGCTTTCGGCAAACGGGGTCCCCGCAAGTTTCAGGTTATAGGCCTGCACCAGCAACGACTCAAGATTCACCGCATCCTCCACATTGTAGGCGAGCAGGGTTTCCAGCACCCGGGGCGCCTTGGTTCGGCAGTACTCCCGCCAAAGCAGCACGGCAAAGTAGCCATCCACCCCGGCCAGCGCGCCGCGATCAAGGCCCATCTGCTTCTCGCAACCCTTAAGGCCGCCGACAAACCCGAGCCCCTGCAACAAAGGGCGCAGATCGATATGGGCCTGGGTCAGCTTACAGCCGAAATGCCGCTCCAGCATGGGGACATCAAAACCCTTGCCGTTGTATGTGACCAGCAACTGGTATTGCCCGATATCCTCGGCAAAATCCGCAAGATTCTCCCCCTGCACATAGGTGAACACCTCTTTCCCGTCGTAGACGCTGATGGTGGTGATGCAATGGTCGGTGAAGCTCAAGCCCGTGGTCTCGATGTCGAGATAGGCCACGGAATCGCGGTACAGCGGGAAGACCCGCCAACGCTGGGCCGCCGGCAGCTGCCGGAAAAATTCGTGGCCTGCCTGTTGCCCGACCTGGGCACGGCTGCGGGCCAGATGAACCTCGATGAGCTTCACCTTCTGACCGGAAAGAAACTCCGGATACGGCTCCCTGAAATCGTCCCAGGTCTCAACCCCGGCCTGCCAAATCCGCCGCTCCGTGGTCTCGCCGATCCCAGGAATATGAACAAAGGTATTGAATAGCATGAACAGGCCTTCTCTCCTACGGCAAAGCGGGCCCTGGCCAAAAACGCCTTGCCGGGCCCAACAATTGCCGGTGAATTTTGAATCTGCTTACCAACGAATTTCAGCCCGTGCTGTGGGGAGCACGGACCGGAAATATTTCCCAACCCCGTATTTTATCGGTATTGCCCAAGACATGACGGTGTGATACCCATTGCCAATGTGCAAATTTGAAATTGATAAAGACATCATCAAGGAAACAACCAACTGCCACCATGACTTTTGCTGTCTTGATGGGGACTTTTCCCCTTGTTGTGGCGTGGTTGAGTGTCAAGATGACGAGCTGCATTGCAAAAACCGATTCAGCCCTGGATTCTGTTATTACAGAATAATCTTGTTACCCCGGGTTATCTGCAAATGTTATGTGCGAAATGAAATCTTCAGAAAGTATGGCTGCTGAACGGACTGAAAATCAGATCTTGATATGTGGGATTGGCCAATAGGTCATCATTCCGGCGGAAGGCAATCCGCCGGTCACTCCTCTTCCCAGACCACCACCCGGTTGCGCCCCTGTTTCTTGGCCCGGTACAGGGCCTGATCGGCCCGGCTGATCAAGCGCTCTTTATCCGCGCCGTGGTCGGGATACACGGCAAGCCCAAGGGAGAGAGTGACCCGCACCGGCCCGATTTCGCTATGGAGCACCAGGCCCTCGATCTCCTGCCGAATGCGTTCGGCCATCTGAAGACCTCCCTGCTCGTCGGAACCTTCCAGCACAAGAACAAACTCCTCGCCGCCGTACCGAGCCGCAATATCCACGCTGCGCGCCGCTCGGCGCAGGATAGCGGCCACCGCCTTAAGAACCTTGTCGCCAAAGGGATGACCATGGCTGTCATTGATTTTTTTGAAATGGTCGATATCGCAGAGTAGCAGGCCCAAGGATCCAGATCGTCGCGTCTCCCTGCCCAGCATCACCTCAAAGCCATGCTGAAAGGTGCGATGATTGATCAGGCCGGTGAGTCCGTCGATGGTGGCCAACCGGTTGATCTCCTCATGGGCCTGACCCAGATCGATCTTGACCGCGACTTGGGCGGCGATGAGTTCCAAAATTTCCTGTCGGGCTTTGGTGAAGACCGCCGTTTTTTTCACCGCCACGGTGAGCGCCCCAGTCGCCTCCCCTTTTTCCTTTTGCAGGGGCAGAACCAGCAACGAATTGTAGCCCGAGAGTAAGTGGTCATGACCGAAAACCTGGGTCGGCCCATGGCACTGGGCCTTGGCCGGCAGAGGCCGGTTGATCTTAAGCACTTGCCCCACCAGCCCTTCTTCGCGGGAAAATTCACGCCCCATGAGTTGCTCGGCCCCTTCGCCCTCGGCCAGAGCCACACAATGCCCGTTGCCACAGACCAGGCTGATGGAGATAAAATCAGCCGCCACCAGGGTTCGCACCGCCTTTATGGTGGCCAGCAGAACCTGCTCAAGCCCTAAAGCCCCATTCAACTCCCGCATGGCGAGACAGACCCTTTGGATACCGCTGCGCTCGTGGGCCATGGCCTGAAACTGTCGGCCCATGGCCACGTCAAGGGCGAGCTTCCGCGCGGTCAAGATCATGGTCGCTTTTTCCTGCTCGGTCCAAGGTTGCTGGTCGGGACGATCCACACAGAGAACCGGAGCGATCTTCTTGTCGTCAAACCCGAGCCACTCCTCGGCGTCATCTGGCAGACGGACCGCGAGAATCCCTCCCACCTCGATCTGCTTGAGATAATAAGGCACCCCCAAGGAAGGGATGGCCGGGGCCAGGCTCACCAGCTCCTCCGCCCCCAGCAACGCCCCGGTGATACCGACCCCGACCTGAAAAGGCCCGTGGTCTATGTCTTTTCGGATGGTGGCGAGGCTACGCATTCGGTATTCCTGGCCCTCCGGGTCCGGCCACAACAGAGCCACCGTTGACAGATCCATGGTCTGGCGGATGAGTTCAAGCTGCAGGTCAAAAGCTGCGGTGATGGTTTCCACCGCAGGCTGGCTGCCGGCCTCCGGATCGTCGATGAGGTCGTAATCCGGCAAAACGCTGAGAATATCGGACGTGTCGGCAAACAGGCCAAGATCCCGGGCATACTGTCGGCTGGCGGTATCCCTTTTTGCCCGAACCAGGGCCTTGCGCATCCGTTGGCGGTAAGCCTTGCTGCTCATGAAAATACTGAGTCCCACCCCGGCGGCGACATAGCCTACCAGATTGCCTGCCAGCCCTGCGGCCTCCTGAAAGCCTAAACCCCACAGACCGACCTCCATGCCGACCACGGCCAGAACCGGAACAAGCAAGACCTGCATGGGAAAACTGATGGCCAGCCAGCCGATGAGCCCAAACGGAAGCAAGATCAACTGGGGCGCAACTTGCCAAAAATAGCGAAAGAGAATCCAAACGATAACGACCCAAAGCAGAGGACCGGGAGTGCCGAAAAAGGAGGAATCCGGCGGAGAATCTGCCCCCCCCTGCCAGATCTCCAGCAGGGCAAAGACCAGAACCAGCCCGGCAAGGAGCAGGGCCGGGACGGCAAAATCAGCGCCGGGCTCATACAGACCCACCGCCACCGCCAATCCCCCCAGCAGTCCGACCACGAAACCAGCCTGCCGGAACGTGCTGCTGCCGCTCCGATTTGCTTGGCGTCGATCTCTTGCCATATCCCCCCCCGGGTTTTTAGCCGCGAATCCCGGGCCGTCTCGGTCCGTGGGATTTGCCGACTCTTTTGAGAAATTGCTTGATCGCCTGAAAATAGAGCTTGCCGGTAAGCGCCAAAATATTGTTATGATCGGCTCCGGGAATCATCTGAAATTCCTTACTCCGCGCCCCACAAGCACTCTGCAGCTCTTCGGCCAGAACCACGGGAATGATCTGGTCATGCTGGGCATGGAGAATATAGGTTGGCTTTTGCACCCGGGCGATTTTTTCCAGATTGCCAAAGCCGTCGGCCTCGTCAATACCCTTGGTCTGCACATCCAGACCAAGGGTGCGCAAAAACGGCAGGGTCTGGGCAATGCCGCTCTCGACAATAAGCCCGGCAACCGCCGCTTCCGAGGCGGCAAGCTCAATGGCCGAGACGCTGCCCAGGGAGCGGCCCATCACCACCAAATGGCCGGTGCGACCCTCTCCGACCAGCCAGGCCTGCACCCAGCGCAAGACGAGATGCGAATCTTGGACCATATTGGTAACGGTGGGGATGCCGGTGCTTTGCCCGTAACCCCGATAGTCAACAGCCAAAAAATTGATACCCTGCGTATTGTACTGGGGGCCGACATCGTCATAATCGGCGACCACCTCGCCATTGCCATGAAAAAAAAGGAGATTGACTGCAGCCGGGTCAGCGGTCAGAAAAGATCGAGCCCCGAGCACCACCCCTGGCTCCACCTCTATCCCATGATCCTGAGCGCCGACCGGCAGCGCGGCCGTGTCTTGGCGTGGATAAAACAGCGCCGCCAACACCTCGGGGTGATCAAGTTTCTCGTATGTTCGTGTCTGCTCCATGTTCTCCCCTTTGCCTGCACCCGAAATTGTTTCCGGCCTCCATTGGTCCCCTGGCCGGACAACTCTTCAACTATACCCATTCAGATTGGCAATATCTACCCAATTTTCTTCGCTTTTTCTTTGCACAGTTTCGTTGTTTCCGGTATGACTGTAACTGTGGCTCCAAGAAAATGCTCGTTTGCCGAAAAAACACCCCCAATCTCTTGCCTCCGGCCAGCCTATGTATTTTAGTTTTCTGCAACTCAACTATCTGCTGATGTATTTCATCTATGGCCTCGCTTTCTTCAGCATGGGGTTGGCCATGGCCCTTGAGGGAAGCCGTTCGCCCGATATTGCAGAGGCCACGCTCCTCAAACCCCTTGCCATGTTCGGCATCCTCAATGCCATCAACCAATGGCTGGAAATCGTTATTTTGCCGGGCGTCTGGATGGAAATTGCCACGCCAAGACCGCTCCTTCTGGTGAAACTCTTTTTCCTGGCCCTTTCCTTTGCCGCCCTGACCGCTTTTGGGGTCCAGGCCTATCGCCCTGCCAAACGCCAGGTTGCGGCGAGCCTGTATGTCAGCCTGGGGTTTCTCCTGGTTTATATCATCGCCATAGGCCTCGACCACATCATCCCCTGGGAAACAAAACCGAACTGCCTACGCTGCGCCGATGCTCAAGCACGCTACCTTCTAGCCCTGCCCGGCGCCATGCTCGCCGCCCTGGCCTTAAAAAACCATGCCCGCAAAAACAAAGAGACCAATGCACCCCTGGCCAAATCCTTCCGCCTTGCAGCCTGGGGCTTTGCCCTGTACGGGCTGACCCAGATTTTTCCCGCCCGAGCCGAAATCTATCCGGCACCATTCATTAACGCCGAACTGTTTAAGGAAATAACCGGCATCCCGATCCAGCTTGTCAGCACGCTCCTGGCTCTATTCACCATGGGCAGCCTCATCCACGCCTCACATATTGCCGAAAAAGGCCGCCAACAGGAACTGCACAAGGCCCAGCAAGAAAAACTCGCCGCCCTGGAACAGGTCCAGGATGAGTTGTTGAAGCGGAGGGAACTGCGAAAAGATCTTTTTCGCCATATCGTTCTGGCCCAGGAAGAAGAGCGCGGACGCATTTCCAGAGAACTCCATGACGATACCGCCCAGATTCTCACCGCCGCCAGCCTGAACATGGCCGCCTTGAAAACCGTGGTCGGAACAAACCCCAAGGCTGTAACCCTGCTTGAACGTTCCCAGGGGCTCTGCCAGGAAATGTCGCAGGCTCTATACCGGATGGTACACGACCTGCGCCCCGCCCAACTGGATGATTTTGGTCTGGTCCCGGCGCTGCGCCACCTGACCGAAGAAAAATGGTTCAGCCGCAAAATCGCCATCACCTTTGAGGCGACCGGCGACCAAAGAAGGGTTGACCCGGTGATCGAAACCGTCCTTTTCCGGGTGGCCCAGGAGGCACTCACGAATATCCTCCGTCATGCCCACACCGATACGGCAAGCCTACAGATTTTCTTTGAGAAAGAACAGATTACCCTTATCGTCAAGGATCAGGGCACAGGATTTACCCCTGCCCTCAAAGGGCGAGGCTTCGGCCTGGCAGGGATCACCGAACGGGTCGAGCTGATCAATGGCCGGGTTGAGATCGATTCTGCCCCTGGCAAGGGAACCACCATCACCGTGGTTGCCCCGGCCAGACTCGGCCAGGAAATCCCGCCGCCCACCATAATGCCGGAGACAGAAGCCGAGCCAAACCCTCCGCCGATGCCTCCTCCGGTCTGAACTACCCCTCCCCCGCCCGGCAGCAAAACAGCGCGTCCGCCCGGTGGGGCAACGTCCCCTCCCCGCACAGTATGCGTTTGGCAAGGCGGATATTTATTGTAAAAATGTTGCAGGAGTGAGCCAATGGCCCTGATCACCATCGACCGGACAAGATGCAAGAAAGACGGAATCTGCGTGGCGGAATGCCCGTTCAGCCTCATTTCGCTGACCGGCGACGACGGATTCCCGGAGATCCGCCCGGCAGCGGCCCGTCTCTGCATCCAGTGCGGGCACTGCGTGGCGGTGTGTCCCCATGATGCCTTAAGCCTTGCGGCCATGAACCGGGATGGCTTCCAGTCCATCGGCAACGGCTCCCCGCCTACGCTCAAGAAAACCGGGCAACTCCTCACTTCCCGGCGCTCCATCCGGACGTACCAGCAGCAGACCATTCCCCGGAAACAGATTGAACAGCTTCTCGACCTGTGCCGCTGGGCGCCGTCCGCCAAGAACGCCCAGCCGGTACATTGGCTGGTTCTGGAAGATCCCGAAGCGGTACGACATCTGGCAGGGCTAGTCGTGGATTGGCTGCGAACAGGCACCAGCTATCCCGGCATCGTTGCCGCCTGGGACCAGGACAAGGACATGGTCCTGCGTGGTGCGCCCCACCTGCTGGTGGCCCATGCCCGCGAAGACAGCCTCAAGCCGGAGATCGACTGCACCATCGCCCTGACCTATTTTGATCTGGCCGCAGCCAGCTGCGAGATCGGCACCTGCTGGGCCGGCATCCTGATGAGCGCCGTCACGGCCGGATACCAGCCCCTACTCGACGCCCTGGCCTTGCCCGAAGGCCACCGGCTCTATGGGGCCATGACCTTCGGCTACCCGAGATTTCCTTATTTCAAGATTCCAGCAAGAAAAGAGTCCCGGGTTATCTGGCGCTCCTAATCCTCCCGCACACCCAAAGGATACACATGGACAGCAACAACGAGAGAAAAAAGCCCAATCCGGAACGGGTAGCCATACTCCGCTCCCTGCCTCTGGAAATCAAGAGCCAGATCACGGGGGAAGAAGCCCAGGCCTTCATGTACGATGAGGATCTACCGGAGAGTCTTTTAGAAAAACTGAAGGATTACCTCGCGTAAGACCTTCAGACTACTTGGCCTGGCAACATTTTTTATATTTCTTGCCGCTTCCGCAAGGGCAGGGTTCGTTGCGTCCGATTTTTTCGCTGGTTACCGGAACCCGACCCGGATTCACCTTGCCGTCCACATACAACCACTGCCCCTCTTCGCAAACAAACTTGGCCCGCTCATGCAACCGATGGTCCTGGCCATGGCCGGAAAAATTGGCGGCAAACTCCACCACCCCGGCCTGCTCCCCCGCTCCGCCCCCCTCGGTCTCCAACACCTCGATCCCGTGCCAGACAAAACCAGCCTCGTCGTCCAGATCAAGACTGGCCGGCCGGGTGCTCCGATGCCAAGAGCGCAGGATATAGGGAACATCCTGCCTGGCAAAAGCGGTATAACGCGAGCGCATCAACGCCTCCGCAGTCGGGGCGGGCTGGCTGCCCTCCAGAAACGGGCCACAACATTCGGCAAAATTCAGTCCCGTGCCGCACGGACAGAGGCTCTTCTTCTTTTTCTCGCTCATCCCACACCTTCCTTCTCAGTATATTTGCTGGTCCCGACCCGGGAATACTTGTACATCCCGTTCGGACTGTGCCACAATATCTCTATTCTCCCCTCCCTTCAACCACCTTCTGAGGTGCCCACCATGAAAACCTACCTGATCATCGGCAACGGCGTAGCCGGAACAACCGCAGCGGAAGCCATCCGCCATCAAGACCCTAAGGGCCGCATCACCATCCTCAGCGAAGAGGATATCCCCTTTTACTACCGGATCAGGCTCTCCGATTTCATTGCCGGAGATGTGGGTGAAGATAAACTCATCGCCAAGAAAGAGGCATGGTACCAGGAGCAACGAATCGGCCTGCGCCTCAATACCCGGATCACCAAACTCGATGCCGCGGGTAAACAGCTGACCACCGGCAACGGGGAAAATCTCCCCTTTGACCGACTACTTCTCGCCACAGGCAGCCATTCCTTCCTGCCGCCCATCGAAGGTGTTGACCACCAGGGCGTGTTCGCCCTCCGCCACATCAAAGACGCCCGAGCCATCCTGGCCCAGGCCGAAAAAAGCGAGGAGGTGATCCTCATCGGCGGCGGGCTGCTCGGCCTTGAAGCGGGTAATGCTCTGCGCAAGCTGGGCAAGGAGGTCACCGTGGTGGAATTTTTTCCACGCCTCCTGCCCCGACAACTGGACAGCCGGGGAGCAAAAATGCTCCAAGAACTCATGGAAAAGATGGGCTTTACCTTCCGCCTCTCCGCCATGACCAAAACGATCACCGACCGCAATGGCTGGGCCGACGGCATTGTCCTCGAAGGCGGCGACAGCCTGAGCGGTCAGATGGTCATCGTCTCCGCCGGGGCCCGGCCCAATCTGGAGCTGGCCAAGAGCGGCGGGCTTGCCTGTGACAAGGGCGTCACCGTGAACGACCACCTGGAAACCAGCACCAACGCCATCTATGCGGCAGGCGACGTGGCCGAACACCAGGGGGTGGTCTCCGGCATCTGGCCTGCAGCCATGCAGCAGGGCAAAGTGGCGGGCGCCAACATGGCGGGAGGCGAGGTGCAATATAACGGCACCACCATGAGCAACATCCTCAAGGTGGCAGGCATCGACGTCGCCGCCGCCGGCAACATCGACGCGGAAGGGAGGTATGAATCGCAGGTGGTAACCTCGGGCACCGTCTACAAGAAGCTGGTTATCGAGAACAACCGGCTCATAGGCTGCGTCATGGTGGGCGACACCAAAAACTTCAACACCATCACCCGCTACATTGCGGAAAAACGCGATATCGGCACACTCAAGAATAGCCTATTATGATCTGCGCTTATTTTCCTTTTGACTTTGCTATCGCCTTCAGCACAACCGCAACAGATGAAAATAAACCAGAAAAATCCACTAAGCAGAAAGAGAACAGGTGGCCACGGTGACACTTTTATAAACGAATCACATTCCGAAACTCATCTGCCCCCAGAATCAATTTTACGGTGGCAAAAGACCCAAGAATAGTACCAATAATCCCTGGGGCCATGACGTTCTGACCAACAAGATACAATCCTTTCACGGCGGTACGGTTCAGCAAGGCTGTAGCCAGCATCTGGCTGGAAGAACGCTGCACACCGTAGGCGCTCCCTTCGGGGCTATTAACCCAATCCCGTATTGTCAATGGTGTGTAAACATCGAGGATCTTCATTCCCTTAAAAGAACCAAACTGTTCTTCAGCTTCCGCTACCAGTTGTAATGCGTGCTGTTCTTTGGTCTCAAGGTAGTCATTGCCACGACGACCGCTTTTTGTATGCGCCCAAGGTGTCCACCATTCGTCCTTCCCAGACGTGAGAATTGAGAGAAGGTTGACGCCTTCCTTTTCACTTTTTCGGATTTGATAATACTTGAGGTCCGGGACGTTGCCATCTTTATCCGTGCTTAATTTAAATATATTATAAGGTACTTCCGGATGCGCATCCGCATCCAGCCGCGCATGGACGGAAAAAATACTACGGGTATCTTTCAGATTGGTTATCCGTTCCCGGTATGAAGGCTTAACTGCTCCTTGAGGAAGCATATTTAAAATAATTTTCGGATGCACAGCTCCGATAACAGTTGAGGCGGTCAAACATTCTCCCGATTTTAATTGCAGACCTGTCACAATGCGCGAGTGGACATGGATTTGGTTGACTTCTGCGCCGGTAACAATTCTGCCTCCTAACGCTTTCAAACGCTCAGCCAAGACCTCCGCCATGTGCGAGCCACTACCCTGCAGGCGCCACGAGGAAGACACATAAGAAGCAAGCGCCATGTTATGATAATATGCCGGGCAATCATGCAAGGGGACACCAATCCAGCAAGATGGCACCGCCAGGACACTTCGCAAGCCTGGTGAGCAGTGAAGGTAATCTAACATTGCTCCCAGAGGCCGGGATTGATCCAGCATTGAGAAATTACTGTCAATCCCTTGCGTTGAATATAACAAATCCAGTGAATGCAATTGGTCGGCTGATTTTCGTATCGGATCGATGATTTGGTTTATCTGGTGTCGTTGTTCCGGGAAAGTCTGCTTGAGATTCTCTTCAAATGCGTCCAGGCCAGGGGGCAAATCAAACATTGCGGGGTGGTTGCCGGAAGAGCCCCAAATATACCGATCGATTATGCCATTTTCACCCATACGCGACACAGGGATCGCGTCCGTTACCCCTAAATAATCAAAAAATTTGCGCAGGATTTGCCCCTGATCGAGCGAGCCTAAGTAGTGTACCCCAACAGCGCATTCGATTCCATCCCTGGTGTAGCTACGCATCAAGCCGCCAGGTTGAAGATTTTTCTCCAGAACGGTAACGTCAAAGCCCAATTTGGCTAAAATAATTGCAGTACTGAGGCCACCAATACCGGAACCAATAATCAGCACATCTTTGGAAAATAATGAATGTGTTTGCATGCCGTACCACTGCTGTCTCATGAAATTGCAAAGGATCGCCACTTCAAAATTGAAGTGCAACTTTTATATATTTGAGGAGCACGAATGTAACACTACACCCAGCTCACCATTGAGCAACGGTACCAGATTTCCGGATTAAAGAAAGTAGGTTTTAAACAGCCGAAAATTACCACTGATCTCAATGTGGATCAGGCGCTGAATAGGCGCGTCATAAAAAAATACCGGGGTGGAGGGGGTGAGTTTGAATATTCTGATCGTTGCCGTTCTAAAGAAAGAGCCGCACCACGCAGCATAGCCAAGGGAAAATCATAAAAAATACGATCCCCAGGGGGACGTAATCGCTTTATTGACTTATGCCCCTGCGGGTTATCCCTTTCCTGCCCAGCAGATTTGCCTTGCCAAGAGCACCGGATTGTTATACCTTGCCAGACAAGAAAAAATCCCCTACCAGCGGAGGGAAATACTCCTGCGACCCTTGACGCTCAGACCCCTATCCTCAGCCGTTTCGCCTCGGACCCGTAAAACCCCATGAAATATGTATTCGGCCCAGTCAATTCCCGCCGCCTGGGAATTTCGCAAGGCATTGATCTCGTCCCCCCAAAGATATGCAATTTCAACTGCATCTATTGCGAGATCGGTGCCACCACCACCCACACCTGTGTCCGCAAGGAATATATTCCGCTCCCCGAGCTGTTGGCGGAGATCGACACCGTCCTTGCCGATCGGGAACTCCTGGCCCACCTTGATGTTTTCACCATCACCGCCAGCGGGGAGCCCACCCTGCACAGCGGCATCGGCCAGGTAATCCGCTATCTCAAGGAAAAGTCCGACAAGCCGGTGGTGGTCCTGACCAACGGCTCCCTGCTCTTTCTCCCGGAGGTTCGCCAGGACCTGCTGGCAGCGGATATCGTCATCCCCTCCCTGGATTCGGCCAGGGAGGAAAGTTACCGCCGCATCAACCGGCCAGCCGCCTGCTCGCCCCTGGCCGAGTTGATCGAAGGGCTCATTACCTTTCGCAAGGAATTTTCCGGAAAATTATGGCTGGAAATCCTCCTGGCCAGTAAGATCAACGACAGCCCCGAGGACATCGCCGCCCTCGTTGCAGCGGTGGAAAAAATCAGGCCGGACAAGGTGCAGCTCAACACCGTGGCCCGGCCACCCCTGGAAAGCTTTGCCAAACCCCTGACCCAGGCGGAACTGGAAGGTGTTGCCCGCCAGATTCCCGGAGAGGTGGAAATCCTGGTTGATTTCACCACCCGGGATCGGGAAAAATTTCGCAATCTTTCCGAAGACGAAATTATTGAAATGCTGAAAAGAAGACCCTGCACTACCAACGATGTCAGCGAGGCCCTCAATCTGGACCCGGACACCACGCAGATCATGTTACAACAACTGGCCGCCAGCGGCCGCATCATAGAGACGAACCACCATGACAAACGATACTACCAAACCAACAGATGAACGGCCCAACGGCCAGGGCAGCGAAAACAACGGAGAAGAACGCGGAATCCTCTCCCGGGTGAGCAAATGGTTGAAGAAACCAGGCAAACTCGGCGAAGAAGAAGGCCAGGGTTCCCGCCCGGCAGCCCCAACTTCAAGTCCGACAGATTCTGCTCCGGCTTCAGGCGAGATCTCCCGGCCGGAGGGCGAGGCAGCCTCCTCAACGGGCAGTAGACCCCGCCGCCGAAAACGACCACCCCGGAGACGATCGAAATCCGCCAAGCCCGAAGGCCAACAAGCGGAACCAAGTTCCGAGGAAGGGCAACCAGCCCCGTCCACGAGTGAAGCGGAAAAACAGAAAACCACAGCCCCAGCCAGGCCGCCGCGTCAGCGCCAGTCCCGGGCAAGGAAAGACGCGGAACCGGGCAAGGAAGCCGCCAACCCCTCCGAGAGCAAACCGCCGGCCAAGGGCGATACCACCCTGAAGCTGCTGATCAATACCGATGAGCCGGAAGAATGCCGTCTTGTCCTCCTGGAAGGCGGCAGGGTGGAATCCTTTTACGTAGAAACCGTCAGCCAGGCGCAGACCAAGGGCAACATTTACAAGGGGAGGGTCACTGCGGTGGAGGCCAACCTACAGGCCGCCTTTGTCGATTACGGCACGGAAAAAAACGGTTTTCTGCCCTTTGGCGACATCCATCCGGAATACTACGCCACAGAAGCTGCGGCAGACACCCACTGGAAGGATCTGCCTATTCAGGAGGTCTTGAGCAAGGGGCAGGAGGTGCTGGTTGAGGTGGTCAAGGAGGCCACCGGCAACAAGGGCGCCACCCTCACCACCTATCTCTCCCTCCCGGGCCGCTACCTGGTGCTCATGCCCGGCAGCGACAGCGCCGGGATTTCCAGAAAGATCGAGTCCGAGGAAGAGCGCAACAAGCTGCGGGAGATGATAGAGAGCGTCAATATCCCCGAGGGCATCGGCTACATCGTCCGCACCGCCAGCCAGGAAATCACCAAAACCGCGCTGGCCCAGGATGTCCGCTACCTCCTAAATCTCTGGAATGAAATCAAAAAAAGAGGACAAACCGAGAAGGCCCCGGCCCTGCTGCACAAGGAACAGAACATCGTCTCCCGCTTCCTGCGCGACCATTTCACCTCCGAGATCACCGAAATCCTGGTGGATGCGGAAGAGGCCCTGGCCCAGGTCAACAACTTCCTCGAGCTGCTGCCAGCGGCCCAGCGCAAATCAACGGTGGCCAAGCTGCAAAAGGGAAGCCAGCCCCTGTTCCACCAATACCATGTGGAAAAACAGATCGAGCAGATCTACCAGCCCACCGTGCCCCTGCACTCCGGCGGCTCCATTGTCATCAATCCCACCGAGGCCCTGGTCGCCATTGATGTCAATTCCGGCCGCACCGGCAAGGACAAGAGTTTTGAAGACGCCATTTTTCTCGCCAACATGGAGGCGGCCGAGGAATTGTCGCGCCAGCTCAGACTCCGCGACCTTGGCGGCCTCATAGTGGTGGATTTCATCGATATGCGGGATTCCAAACACATCCGCGAGGTGGAAAAAAAGGTGCGCGACTGTATGAAGCGCGACAAGGCCAAGGTGGATTTCTCCAAGATCTCCAAATTCGGCCTCATGCAGATCTCCCGGCAGAAGATGGCCGCCCCGGTCGCGGTGGGCAGCTACCGGATCTGCCCCCATTGCCAGGGACGCGGCATGGTCCGTTCCGTGGAAACCCAGGCCCTGGTGCATTTCCGGCATATCCAGACCGGCGTGACCAGAAAGGATGTCAAGCGCGTGGTATGCCGCTTGCCCATGGAGGTTGCCCAGTACATCCTGAACAAGAAACGCCAGGATCTGATGGAACTGGAACAGGAACATCAAGTCGAGATCAGCATCATCCCGGAGGCCAACATGCCGCCCACCGAGAGCAAGATCGATTTTCTCAAGGAATGATCTGCCGCCGAGGCGCATGCCACTGGCCTGCGCCTCGGCTCTGCAATACGCTTTACCCGCCCACCTGAAGCCCTCGAAGCACCCACACCCCGAAACGAGAACAACCGAATTGCCCCACTCGCCCTTTTGTATGGGGAGTTAGGCAAAACAAAGCCGCAGCCATACCTCGGCAACGAAATCTGCTACCGGCATTTCCACCAGATCATCGGCTCGATGCAATCAACGATTGTTTCCGTGTTTCTGATACTTGCAGACGGCCCGATTATGCTCGGCCAGATCGCGGGAAAAATAATGGGTCCCGTCATTTTTTGAAACGAAATAGAGATAGGATTCCGAGGCGGGGTGCAGCACCGCAACAATGGAAGCACGGCCCGGATTGGCGATGGGGCCTGGGGGCAGGCCGTTGATCTGGTAGGTATTGTACGGGGTTGGCGTTTCCAGGTTTTTTCGGGTGAGATTGCCGTCAAAATCGGTAAGGCCGTAAATCACGGTGGGATCGGTCTGCAACCGCATGTTCTGCCGCAGGCGATTCAGGAAAACCTGGGCTATAAGGGGACGCTCTTCCGGGGCTGCGGTTTCCTTCTCCACGATGGAGGCTAGGGTAAGCACCTCGTGGAGAGAAAGACCCAGGGCGTTGTTGCGCAAATCGCCCAATTCCTGCCGCACCTGTTTGCCCCGCTCGACCATCAATCCGATGATCTCCCTCGGGTTCTGGCCGCGCACCAGCTGATAGGTGTCCGGGAACAGGTAGCCTTCCAGGCTTACGGCCCGCACCCCATGCAGGGCAAGAATCTCCGGATCACGCACCAGTTTGAGAAAAAGATCCCGCTCCCCCCAGCCGCCTTGGGCTAGGATGTCGGCAAGTTGATAGATGCTGGCGCCTTCGGGAATGGTGACCGACCAGCGCACCGTAGCACCGGCCGCAAGAGTACAGAGGATTTGATAGGGGGTCTGCCCGGGAGTGAAGAGATACTCCCCTGCCTGCAACCGCTGACTGAGTCTGGAGATCCTGGCGAGACAATAAAACCCGCGCCCCGGCGGGATCACCCCGTTTTCGGCAAGAATCTTTTCTATCCCGGCAAGGCTTGTTTTGGGAGGAATCAGGACATGCGGGTTGGCCCCTTCCCGCATGGGCATTGGGGTTACAGCATAGGACCAGAGCCAGAGTCCGAAACCAGCCAGACCCAGGAAGACAAGAGCACACAGCCAGGCTATCAGACGCCAGATGGTGCTGGACCGGCGCTGGCCTTTTTTTCGGACTCCCCTTCCCTGGCCCAAAAACGCATCTCCTGCGGGTTTTCACGATGAAGCGAAGCGATTCTGCACAAAGGACAGAAGCAATCGCGCTATGCCCTCTGCGCAGTCTTAGTCCGTAAAAATAATGGAGAGAATCCGGTCCATGTTCTTCACTGGGACAAACTTGATCTTCTTGCGAAGATCCTCGGGAATCTCCACCAAATCCTTCTTGTTCTGCTCCGGGATGATCACCGTGGTGATCCCTGCCCGCAGAGCGGCCAGGGCCTTCTCCTTGAGGCCGCCGATGGGCAGCACCCGACCGCGCAGGGTAATCTCCCCGGTCATGGCCACATCCTGGCGCACCTTTTTCCGGGAAAGAGCCGAATACATCGCGGTGGCAATGGTCACCCCGGCAGACGGGCCGTCCTTGGGGATGGCGCCGGCCGGCACATGCACATGGATATCGATCTCTTCAAAGTAATTATCGGCAAGCTTGAGCTTCTTGATCCGGGAGCGGCAGAAGCTTAAGGCTGCCTGGGCCGACTCCTTCATCACCTCGCCCAACTGGCCGGTCATGGTCAGATTGCCACGGCCCTTGAGGATGGAAATCTCGATATAGAGAATCTCCCCGCCCACCTCGGTCCAGGCAAGGCCGGTGGCCATGCCCGGCTGGTCGATGATCTCGGTTTCCGACTCGGGCGTGTACTTGGGCGGGCCAAGATACTTGCTCAGGGTCCGGTCCGTGAGGGGGAACGGCCCCTTGTTGCCTTCCGCCACCTTGCGGGCGTTTTTCCGACAGTCAGTGCCGATCTCCCGCTCCAGGTTCCGCACCCCTGCTTCCCGGGTGTAGTTGCTGATGATCTTGGACAACACCACATCGTCGAACTGGAGATGCTTGGAGGTGATGCCGTTTTCCTCGATCTGACGGGGCACCAGATAACGGCGGGCAATCTCGATCTTCTCTTCAAGGGTATAGCCGGCCAGACGGATCACCTCCATCCGGTCGTAAAGCGGGGCCGGGATAGTGTCCGCCATGTTGGCGGTGGTGATGAACATGACCTTGGAAAGATCAAAGGGCATGTTGAGGTAATGGTCGGTGAAATCGGTGTTCTGGGCCGGGTCCAACACCTCCAGCAGGGCGGAGGATGGGTCGCCCCGGTAGTCGGCGCCGACCTTGTCTATCTCGTCGAACATGAAGACCGGATTGTTGGCTCCCACTGTTTTCAGACCCTGAATGATCCTGCCCGGCATGGCGCCGATATAGGTACGGCGATGGCCGCGGATCTCGGCTTCATCGTGCATGCCGCCCAGGGAAAGGCGGTGGAACTTGCGCCCCATGGCCCGGGCGATGGATTGTCCGAGCGAGGTTTTTCCCACCCCGGGAGGGCCGACAAAACAGAGGATCGGCCCCTTGGTCGTCTTGTTGAGCGAGCGCACGGCCAGGTATTCGAGGATACGTTCCTTGACCTTTTCCAAGCCGTAATGATCCTCGTCCAACACCGCCTTAGCGACCTTGAGATCGATCCGGTCCTTGGTGCCTTTGCGCCAGGGCAGGTCGAGAATCCAGTCGATATAGGTGCGGACAATGGAGGCCTCGGAGGCATCGGGATGCATGGTCTCCAGCCTTTTCAGCTGCTTGGTCGCCTCCTTCTTGACCTCGGGCGGCATCCGGCACTTGGCCAGCTTGTCCCGCAGCTCATCCATCTCCTGGGAACGGTCATCGATGTCGCCCAGCTCTTTTTTCAGGGCCTGCAACTGCTCGCGCAGGTAATACTCCCGCTGGGTGCGGCTCATCTCCTCCTTGGCCTCGGACTGGATCTTGGCCTGCATGGTGGAGACTTCCAATTCTTTTTGCAGGTACTCGGCCACCTTTTTCAAGCGCAGGGCAGGGTCAAAGGTTTCCAGCACCGACTGGGACTCGGAAACCCGCAACTGCAGGTTGGAGACCACCAGATCGGCGAGCCGACCCGGCTCCTCCACGTTGTTCAGGATGACCATGAGATCGGAAGACATGATGCCCTTGAGCGAGAGGATTTTTTCCGTCTGCTCGCGAACATTGCGCATCAGCGCCTCCATCTCGACGGAGACCTCCTCCTGCTCTTCATCCTCGATCAGCTCGATGCGGGCGATATGATGGGGCTCTTCCTGGACAAAGGAGACGACCCGCGCCTTGCGCAGGGCCTGAACCAACACCTTGAGGCGGCCGTCCGGCAGCTTGAGGGTACGCATGATCATGCAGACCATGCCCACCTCATACATATCCTCGGATTGCGGCTCGTCCAGGGAGGCGTCTTTCTGGGTAACGAGCATGAGGAGCTTGTCTTTGCTCATGGCGTCGTTGACCGCGCCCACCGAAGCAGGCCGCCCGACAAAGAGGGGGATGATCATATAATTGAAGATAACCACATCACGTACCGCCATGAGCGGCAATTCCCCAGGGATCTCCTGCCCTTCGGAATCATGAAAATCGTTGAGCTCTGAGGTCATGGAATCATTAATATCCACAACATGCCTCCAGGTTATATTTTATCGGCAAACCGGCCTTGCCGAAAAGAACAAGGGTTGTAAGTGTGGCAACATAAGCACCCCTCCCCGTGAAGTCAAGACGATATCCGCGGGGCAGGGTCAGCCCGGAAATATGCTTGAAGAAATCACTGTTTTGCACCATAGTAGGCCTGCAACCGGCAAAACTCCAGACCGGGACGGAAGACATCATTTATATAATCATGCCATGACGGCCAACAAAAAACAACCGGCAACCGATCCCGATGAACCTTACAAACGCTTCTTTTTTTGATCTAAGCCGCTATGCCCACGCCTCTCTTTTCGTGGCGGAGGAATACCCCTGGCAGGCGCTGGCCCGGCTGAAGGCCTATCTGGCGGAGTATCCCTGGCCGCAAATAGCCTGGCCGCAGACCCCGGGCCCGCTCCCGGCCACCTTGGTTCTCCACGAGACGATGCTGATGGAGGCAGGAGATCTTACCATCGAATTCGGCGACGCCACCAAGGGCAAGCTCAAGGTATTCCGCAACGACACGCTTCTCGATGGGGCCAGCGTTCTCATGGCCGGGGTGGTGTTGGCTGGTGGGCCGCTCAGTATCGGCAAGGGGGTGTTGGTTGAATCCGGGGCCTTTATCAAGGGGCCGGTCATCATCGGCGACCAAAGCGAGATCCGCCAAGGCGCCTATCTCCGCGGCCACTGCCTGGTGGGGGCCCGTTGCGTGGTCGGTCATGTCACCGAGGTCAAGCATGCCATCTTCCTCGACGATGCCAAGGCCGGGCATTTCGCCTATCTGGGCGACAGCATCCTGGGCAACGAGGTGAACCTGGGGGCGGGCACCAAGCTGGCCAACCTGCGCTTCACCGGCGGAGACGTCCTGGTAAAAACCCCGGACGGCCCCATCAGTTCGGGCCTACGCAAGTTCGGGGCAATATTTGGCGACAAGGCCCAGACCGGCTGCAACGCGGTGACCAATCCCGGCACGGTGCTTGGCAGAAAATCCATTGTCCTGCCCAACACCACCGCGCCTTCCGGCTGGCACACCAACAACTCGCTGATCCGCTAAACGGCCCCGTTCATTTCAAAGAAATGGGCAAGACCGAGGATGAACTCCAGGGAAATGGCCACCAGAAGAAAAAGGCGCAGCGTTCTGCTGAACGGCAACCGCTCCTTGACCAAGTGCTGTAAGACGGCAACAATCACCAACGTAACGCCCAGATTGATAGGGGCCACAGACAGTACATGGATCAAGGTTTCCACGATTGAATGCATGGCCCGACCGGGAAAATACCGGACACTAGCCAGCAGATAGACGACAACCAAGATAACCAGGGAAATCTGCTCCCGTATTTTTTGTTGAAATCGCAACAAACCGCGATTACAACAGTTATTGCTTGCGGACTCTTCGATTTCGTGTTGCGGACCTGTGACTTTTTCCTCTTTTTGCGAGTCCATCATTCTTTGCATGCGCAGCCTGTTTTTTATTTTTTTTCGAGATGATCCCCAGCCCGGGGAGAATTCCAGCCATTGTAACAGGAAATATAAATGACACAATCGCTCACCGCTCTTTTTTCTCCGGAAACCAGTCCCCTTCCCACTGATTTGCAACCCTTCCGGCTCCTGTGCGATGCGCTCTTTTTTTATGCCTTACCGGGCAAAGCCGAACAGCAGGAACTGTGGACGGGATACACCCCTGTGCACCTTTCCGGAGAGGACCAAGCCCGTTTTCAATCCCTTGCCCATGAACTCAAGGGCCATGAGGCTGAATTTCACGGCGGGCTCCTAGCCTCTCTTTCCGCCGGCCATGGCGACCGGGACGAGGCTTCGGCCGGGTCGCTGGCCTCCCGCCTGCGCTCCGGGGCAAACCCTGACGATCCCCAAAAGACAGCAGACGGAGCGCTTTGGCGGGCAATGCTCATCCTGAAACTGGCGGAGATGTATCGGGAAGAAGAACGGGAGATCACGCAAGGGTTCACGGCCGTCTCGGGCAAAGAGGCCGAAATTTTTGCCGCCATCCGGGGTGGGGAGACGGAAGAAGAGGAAGGGGACGAAGAAGAGATCCAGACTCTACAAGAATTTGCCGCAGCCACGACGCTGCGTGGCCCGACGCTCAACCTGACCCGGCTAGCCAAAGCCTGGGGCCACCTCTACACCCGGGATACCAAAGCAGCGAAAATTCCCCTGCTGGTCACGACCAACGAAGAACTCCAGGTCTTGCTCGCCGAGGCGTATGAGACTCTCACAGGCAGGCTCCCCAGACAACTGACCAGCCTCGCCCTACCGACCCAGACAGAGAGCGCGGAATATGGTGCCCTGGTTGAAAAATTCGAGGCGTCCGCAGGGACTTCCAGGGAACATTTCAACCGTTTACTGATCGAGATTGCCGCAAGCGGGACAATCTCCGCCGAACTGTTGGCAGAGTTGCACGGGGCGGGCAACGACCTGAACCGAGCGGCCCTTCCTTTTCAGAAAGGCAGCTCGAACGAAAAGGCCATGCACTTTTACGCCTACGAAGGGACCTCGCTCATTGACCTTTTTGCCAGCCTGACCGGAACCCCCATCGCCGAACCGCAAAAAGCCTCGACAGCCACCGGGCTTCTCGCGGTTCTGAGCTGATTGCCCGCTTACCGGTAGGGGTTGATGGTCAGCACCGGACAGGGCGCGGTTTTAACGATCTTTTCGGCCACGCTGCCGAAGAGAATCTTGTCCAGTCCCTTGTAGCCGTGGGTGCCCATGACAATCATGTCCGCCTTCCCTTCCTCGGCAAAACGATTGATTTCCTCGACCACGTCGCCGACCAGGACCGCAGAGGTATGCGGCACCGAGCCGTTGAGGGTTTCCGCCGCAAAACTCTTCATCTTTTCCTCGGCGCTCTTGACCATCTCTTCCTCAAGCTGGATGATAGGAATATGGGGCACGAAAAAACCGGAATAATCGTCAAAGCTTTGCACCACAAAAACAATAATCAACTCCGCCTTGAATCTGCCGGCAACGTCTGCGGCCGTGCGAAGAACCTTCTGCGAATTCTCCGAAAAATCCACGGGAACCAGGATTTTTTTAATTTCTTTCATTTCCCCTCCTTATGGTATAGATGTCAAACTTTAGCTACGAGTGCGACCTGGACCGAACCTGGGCGCGTTATCCTCTCTCCATGATCAGGCTAGCAGAATGCTTTTCCCCTTGTCAACAGAAGAGACTCCCCCCTTGAATCCGCACCCAGAGCAGAGCCCGATGTCCACTTCCCTGTCCGAGACCATGGCCGAGATCTTTGCCCAAGGCGGCATCCTGGCTAACAAACTGCCGGGCTACGAATCGCGCCCCAGCCAACTGCGCATGGCCAAAGCCATTGGTGCCACCCTGGAACTGGACGAAGAAGAGCGACAAGGCCAGCCGGGGATGCTGGCGGTTGAAGCGGGCACCGGCACCGGCAAGACCTTGGCCTATCTGGTCCCGGCCATCTTGAGCGGCCAGAAGGTGGTGGTTTCCACCAACACCCTCAACCTCCAGGATCAGATTCTCACCAAGGAAATCCCCTTCATCAAAAAACACCTGGCCCCGAGGCTGAACGCCCTCTGCATCAAGGGCCGCCAAAACTACCTCTGCCTCTACCGCTGGTATCAGTTCCTCGCCTCACCCCAGCGCAATCTCTTTGCCGATGACCGCGATACCCAACGGGTCACCGACTGGCTTGAAGAAACCGAAACCGGCGACCGCAGCGAACTCTCCTGGCTGGCGGACAATGCCCCGCTCTGGCAGGCAATCACCGCCTCGGCCAGCCAATGCCTGGGCTCCAACTGCCCCGACTCCTCCGCCTGCTTTATCAACCGGCTGCGCAAAAAAGCGGGCCAGGCCCAATTGCTGGTGGTCAACCACCACCTTTTCTTTTCCGACCTGGCCCTGCGCCGTTTCGGCCATGCCGAGGTCCTGCCCCGCTACGAATCGGTGATCTTCGACGAGGCCCACCATCTGGAAGGGGTGGCAACCCAGTATTTCGGCACCTCCTTCAGCCATTACCAAGTAATCGATCTGGTGAAAGACCTGGAAACCGCAGCCCAGACCGATCTGAAGGGCCGCGCCAAGGAAGGGGTGGTGCAAACCGCCAGGGCGCTGGCCAAGCAGGTCGATCTCTTCAGCGAGCTGTTCCCCCGGGAGCGGGGGCGGTTTTCCCTGCTGCAATTCATCGAGCGGTTCCCCGGCTGGGAAGAAGAGCGGCAGCGTCTGGCCGACCAAATCAAGGGGCTTTGCAATCAACTGGCCAAGGCGGCCATGGGCGGGGAAAGTTGGCTGGGCATGCAGCGGCGGGCGGAAGAGATGCTCGCTGCCTTCACCGCCATCACCGAGGCGCGAAGCCCATCCTCGGTTTACTGGTACGAGCGGCGGGAAAAAACCGTGGCCCTGTCCGCCTCGCCCATCGACATCGCCGGCGAGTTGCAGGATTTTCTCTACGAGCAGACCAGGAACGTAATCTTCACCTCGGCCACCCTTACCACGGACAACACCTTCACCTATTTTTTCAGCCGCCTCGGCCTGCCTGCCGACACCCCCACCCTGACCCTGGCCACCCCCTTTGATTACGAAAAGCGCACCCTGCTGTTCGTGCCGGGCAAGGGCTTTCCCGAGCCAGCGGCCCGGGAGTTTCCTGCCGCCAGCCAGCAACTAATGCAAGAGCTGATCATGGCCGCCAATGGCCGGACCCTGCTGCTCTTCACCAGCATCAGCGCCATGCGCGCCGCCCATGAGGTGCTTCTCGCCCGCCTGCCTTTTCCGGTGCTGATGCAGGGAGAGGCGCCCAAGGCCCGACTGCTTGAGCAATTCCGGGAACAGACCCATTCCGTTCTCCTGGCCGTGGCCAGCTTCTGGGAGGGGGTGGATGTGGTGGGCGAATCGCTGAGCTGCGTGATCATCGACAAACTTCCGTTTGAAGTCCCCTCGGACCCTGTTATTATGGCCCGCATGGATCGGATCAAAAACGAGGGCGGCAACCCCTTCTACGATTTCCAGATCCCCCGCGCCATCCTCACCCTGCGCCAGGGCGTGGGCCGCTTGATGCGCAGCTCCACCGACCGGGGGGTCCTGGCCATCTGCGATATCCGCCTCTTCAGCAAACAGTACGGCAGGCTCTTCCTCAAAAGCCTGCCCCCAAGCCCGATCTGCCGCGAGATTGCTCCGGTCCGGGATTTTTTCCAGGAGGAACGGCCATGAACAACGGTGAGCTGCTTGCCACCCTCAAAGAACAGGGTACCCGCATCGACGCGGTGATGGAAAAGGATCTGGCCATCGTCAAAAGCCCGCTCCTGGCCCAGATCATCCGCCACGCCATTTTCCAGGGCGGCAAGCGCATCCGGCCCTTGCTCACCCTGCTGGGTGCAAGCCTGGTCGGCCCTCCGCCCGCCGACACCCCACGGTTGGCCATCTCTTTTGAGTATCTCCACGCGGCCAGCCTCTTGCACGACGATGTCATCGACCATGCCACCCTGCGGCGGGGGGCTGAAACCGCCAACACCATCTGGGGCATGGAGCCGGTGATCCTGGCCGGAGATTATCTGCATGCCCATGCCATGACCCTGGCCAGCGAGGTAGGAGGCCCGGCAGCCATGGCCCTGATCGGCCGCGCCACCGCAGCGATGGTCGAGTCGGAATTTATGCAGATGCACAACGCCCAAGAAATCCTTATCTCGGAAGAAAAATATTTCCAGGTCCTGATGGGTAAAACCGCCGCTCTCATTGCCGCAGCCTGCGAGGCTGGCATTGCCCACAACAACGGTTCTGCCGAGCAGCGGATCGCCATGCGCACCTATGGAACCAACCTGGGCTTGGCTTTCCAAATCGTTGACGACCTGCTGGATTATCTGGGAGACCCTGCAAAAACCGGCAAAGCCGTGGGCAACGATTTCCAGGAGGGCAAGATGACCCTGCCCCTGATCAAGACCCTGGCCCGGGCCGACGCCGAGGACCACCAGTTGCTGGTTGCCCTGCTCAAGGCAACGCCGCAGGAACGCAGCAGACAATTGGCCACAGCCCGCGGCCTGATCAAAAAATATCAGGGCTTTTCCCTGGCCAAGGCCCAGGCTGAAACGCTACTCGCCGAAGCCCTGGCCGGACTTGCCATCTTCGACGAAGCACCAGCACAAGAGCCCCTGACCGGCCTGGCCCATTATGTCTTGAGCCGGGACAAATAGGCATGCCGAATGGCGCCCCCAAAAAACCCGCCCGAAAAGGCGAAAAAAAGAAAGGGGGACACCGGCTTCCCCTCTTCTGTCTATTTCTTTTTGTGACCGCGACCCTGGCCGCCGGATTCTATTTCATGGTGCTCTATCCCGGCAAGCCGGCAAAAATCACGGTCCCTGCACTGAGCGGGCAGGTCAAGAAGAAGCCCCTGCCCCAAGCGACCGAACCGCTGTCAGACCAGCCTGCCCCGCTCTACGAAGAGCCTGTCCTGCCCCATCAAACGCCACCGAGCGCAATCCGCCGCAAAAAGCCGGAGAAAAAAACTATTCCGGGCAGGCCCCTTGTAGCCATCGTCATCGACGATATGGGCTACCGGCAGAATACCGGCAGGGCCCTCCTCGCCCTTAATCTTCCCCTTTCCTTCGCCTTCCTGCCCTTGACCCCATTTTCCGAGGAGCTACAAAAAGAGGCCCAAAGCAGGGACCGAGACATCCTCCTCCACCTGCCGCTTGAGCCCATGGACCGAAAATGGAATCCCGGACCCGGCGCTCTGAGCACAGCCATGACCCCAGAAACCATGAAGGCCCTCTTCCAAGAAGACTTGCAAGCGGTACCCAAAGCCATCGGGATCAACAACCACATGGGTTCCCGCTTCACCGCCAACCCCCAGGCCATGCGAACTTTGCTAACTTTCGTGCGGACGCACAACTTTTTTTTCCTTGATAGCGTGACCGCATCCGAAAGCGTTGCCTATGATCTCGCCCGGGAGATGGGCGTAAAAACAGAACGCCGCACCGTTTTTCTCGACAACGACCAGAGGCCGGACAAGATTCGGGCCCAGCTTGACCTCCTTATACGGCTCGCCGAGGAGCATGGCCAGGCGGTGGGTATCGGCCACCCCTATCCGGCCACAGTGGAAGCCCTACGCCAATATCAAACAGAGTTACGCACCCGTACCGAAATGGTTGGGATCTCCCGTCTCGTTCACTGAGGCACAGTCGGGAAAAACGCTGCAAAAAAAGAAGGGAAACGAGCTCTCTTCGTTCCCCTTCTTCCACGCACATGGTCGAAAGGAAATGGGCTACGAGCAGAATCAAAAAAACTCCAAAACCGCCGCCGATCTTCACCCCTATCGAGACACTGCGGCCAATCATCTGCATCCGCCCCTTGTTTTCTTGCGGGGGCCATCAAACAGGCCGCGGACGCCCCAGAGGGTGACAACAAGCCCAGACCATTATTTATCACACCAAAACAATAGCCAAGATATTCTCGCCCGGTTGTGACCTCCCTGACCAATGATATCGGTCTCTCCCAGCTTGGCATTCCGGCGCTTAAGGAAAATCTTATAAAACTTGCATCCCTCACCTTGCAAATTGATCGGATTCATGGCAACATAGCCAGGTCCGTGATCCACATCGGTCATTTCGGGAACCTGAGCACGAATATCCACCAGCCTGATCTTGCCGGGCTGATAGCTGATCCGGCGCCTACCCAGCTCTTTCATAGACAACAGCAAGAGCCCCGCCTGGCAAGCACTTACGCCTCGCTATCGGAACAGGCAGATTCTGGCGCTCACCGGTAACGGCGACTACCTTAACCTGGCAGTCTCCAATAGAATGCCACCCGGATTTTTGGGGCAGAGGTGGATGAGATGGATGCGCTTGAACAGATGGCTCGAGAGAAAAAGGGATTTTTTTGTTTACCGACAAGACGGTCCGACAATTACAGCAACAGCTTAACTTCAGGTAAGGAAACAGCTCCATGCATGACAACCATATCGAGGATATCGCCAAACTCCTCAAGACCATGTCGCACCCCATCCGCCTGAAGATCCTCTGCCTGTTGCAGGACAAGGAAATGACCGTGGGTGATATCCACAAAGAGGTGCACACCACCAATGCCAATGTCTCCCAGCATCTTTCCATCCTCCGCAACCAGGGGATCATCGCCTACCGCAAGGATGCCAACTTCATCTTCAACCGGATCGCGGAAGGCCGGGTGACCGAATTGATCAAAACCATGCGGGAACTTTTCTGTCAGGTTTCCTGATCCCCGACCACACCACCAAGGAGACTCCATCATGATCATCACGGACTGGGTTCATGTTGTTGCCGGCACCCTCATCCTCACCACCCTGGCCTTGGGCACCTGGATGCACCCCTATTGGTATTTCTTCACCGCCTTTGTCGGGGCGAATCTCTTCCAGTACGGCTTCAGCGGGTTCTGCCCGCTGGCCACCATCCTCAAAAAACTCGGGGTACCGGAGACCCGCGCAGGCAAAGGGTGCTGCCAAAAATAACCAGCCTCTCCCAACTACATACCGCCAGGGCAAACCAGGCTGTTCGGTTTGCCCCCGGCCCTTTCCTGTTAGACCTCCCCACCTCTGCCTCTCCCCACGGATTGCTTCTTGATGGATTGACGGTCACCGTGATACACTCTTTTCACCGCTGAACACCGTAATCCCGGCGATGCTTGAGCCTTCCCCCCTCAACGGAACCCGCGCATGAAGCTGACCATAAAAACCCGGCTGACCCTTGCCATCTCCTTATTGTTTCTGTGCCTGATGGGTGCCACCTCCTTCCTAGTGCTCACTGTGTTCAAGCAGCAGCTCAAGGGAATTATCTCCACCGAACAGTTCTCCATCCTCGCCGAAGTCGCAGACTCCCTCGAAGACAAACTCTCCTTAGCCCAGAAACAACTTATCGCCACCACAACGATAGTCTCCAGACAGAACCTTGCCTCCGCAGACGCGGCCCAAGATTTTCTTGACCACCGCCCCGGACTGAACAAGGCCTTTGACAATCATACCTTTCTCTTTTCTCCGGAAGGTAAGATCATCGCCGAAGCTCCTTTTCTCCCCGACCGGCGGGGGCTGGATTTTTCTTTCCGACCCTATATCAAAGACACCCTTGCCACCTCCGCCCCGATCATTTCCGATCCCTATCTCTCCTCCCAGCCGCACAGGCATCCGGTGATCATGATGACCGCCCCGGTCTTTGACCAAGAGGGCAAGATCATCGCTATCCTCGCCGGCAGCATTGATCTCATGAGCCCAAATATATTGGGCAAGCTCTCAGAAAAAAAGATCGGAACGAACGGATATCTCTATCTGCTCACGGCGGACAGAACCATGATCATGCATCCGGACAAGACCAGGATTTTCAAGAAAATACCGGAGGGAAAAAACCCACTCTATGACCGGGTGCTTCAGGGCTTTGAGGGCACGGAGGAAAACCGTAGCCGCGAGGGGGTGCCCATGCTCACCTCCTTCAAGCGCCTACGGCTGAAAGAATGGTTCTTAGCTGCCAACTACCCCCAGGCCGAGGCCTATGCCCCGCTCATCCACGCCGAAAAAGTTCTCTTGGTCGGCATGCTGGCCATCACTTTAGTGGCGTTCATAGTCATCCGCTCTTTTAGCCAATACCTAACCAGACCTCTGCTGGCGCTGACCCAGCATGTAGCCGAGCTGGAAGACAAAAAAGGAGAGGCACGACTTTTCCGCACCGTAGCCCAAGACGAAACCGGCACCCTGGCCGAGGCCTTCAATACCATGCTCACCAAACTCGACCAGCAGCAGGAAGACTTGCGACAGAGCGCGGAGCTCTACCGCACCGTCACCGAATTCACCACCGACTTCATCTTCTGGCGGGCGCCGGACAAGAAAATAATCTTTGTTTCAAATAATTGTGAAACACTCACCGGATATTCCCAGGAGGATTTCCTTGCCGCCCCCGGACTCCTGGATGCGCTCTTCCACCCGGAAGACCGGGAGAGGTGGACCAATCATGTGCACCTCTCGGATTCCACAGGCATGGAGATCCCCTTGGAATTCCGGATTATTACCAAGGCCGGCCGAACCCAATGGGTCAGCCATGTCTGCACTGCGGTCCTCGATGACACAGGCCGATCTTTAGGACGACGTGGAAGCCTTGCCAATATCACCGAACTGAAACAGGCAGCAGCGGAACAGGAAGCGCTTAAAAATCAACTTGCTCAAGTCCAGAAAATGGAAGCCATCGGTATCTTGGCTGGGGGGGTTGCCCACGATTTCAACAACATTCTCTCCATCATTTTGGGATACAGCGAACTGTTGCTGCTGGAGCTGGCCGAGAATCACCCGGCCAGGGAAAAGGTCCAAACTATCGCGGAGGCCGGGCAACGGGCCGCCACCCTGACCAGACAGCTTTTGGCCTTCAGTCGCAAACAGTTGGTCAAGATGGCCCCCTGTAGCCTAAACCAGATCATCCACGATCTCACCAAGATGCTGGGCAGAATGATCGGGGAAGATATCTCCATGGAGGTTCGCACCGCAGCCCAGGACGACACCGTACTCATCGACCCGAGCCAGATGGAGCAGGTGCTGTTGAATATGGCGGTCAATGCCAGGGATGCCATGCCCAAGGGCGGCAGCCTGATCATCGAAACGGAAAACCGGGAACTGCAAACGGAATACGCCAAAGACTACGATGGGGTGAAGCCGGGGAGGTATGTGGTTCTTTCGGTGAGCGACACCGGCCAGGGCATGAGCAGGGATACCCAGGAGAAGATCTTTGATCCGTTCTTTACCACCAAGGAGCGGGGCAAGGGAACCGGTCTGGGGTTGGCCATGGCCTATGGCATCATCAAACAGATGGAAGGCCACATCTTCGTGTACAGCGTCCCGGAGAGGGGTACGACCTTCAAAATTTTTCTGCCTGTTGCCCACGGCCCGCTGGAGAAAATGCCAGAATCATCTCCCCTGCCCCTGCCCAAAGGCGACGAAACCATCCTGGTGGTTGACGATGAGCCCTCGCTCATATCCCTGGTAACCGCCATCCTGCAGCCCCTTGGCTACACGATGCTTAAGGCAAGCAGCGGGACAGAGGCCCTCCAGATGAGCGACTCCTTTGCCGGGCGGATCGACATCCTGCTCACCGATGTCATCATGCCCGGCATGAACGGCAAGGAACTGGCCGAGGCCATCACGGCAAGACGGCCGGGGACCCGTGTCATCTATATGTCCGGCTATACGGACAGTGCCATCGCCCATCACGGCGTTCTTGCCTCAGGCGTCGTCCTGATCGAAAAACCCATCACCGCAGACAAGCTCACCGATGTTCTGAGAGCAAAACCCGGCAAATCCCCGGAAGCAGCAGCGGGGGCTTAAATTCTGTTGCCCGGCCAGAGCACGGGTCAGAGTCCCAAGGCCTCGGCAATCGCAAAACCAATCGGGACAAAATCCAGGCGTACCTTGGGTAGGATCAGCGCAACGCCGCCTGCCGCTTTGGACCACCAGACAATTCGCTCCGATAGCTGGCAGCAATGGGGGATCCATCCTCTTCGATCATCATCACAGGATGCTGGATGATTTTTTCTAGGGAAACGACCTGATAGTTATCGTTTAAAGCGGAAAAAAGGCGGTCAATTTCTTTTTGCCAATAATCTAACGATTTCTGCTGCTGCGGGGGGAGGTCGTGCAGCATAATGATGTCCCCAGGTCGCAGCCGACGGAGGATTCTTCCGGCCAGATTACGAATATTGCGGTTTCCGCCATCAAAGGCTCTGCAGCTGTACGTGATGGCAATGAGGTTTTCCTGAACCAACACCTGTCTCAGCCGGGGATTGGTGATCCCCATGGGGGGACGGAAGACAAGGGGCCTGATTCCATATTTCTTTAATATTTCCTGGGTAGTATGAATATCATCTCGCAGGGTCTTGGACGTCCGCAGCATGAGGAGCGGGTCGTGCCTTAAGGAATGGTTACCGATGCTGTGCCCCTGTCCCAGAATCGCCGCGATCAATTCCGGATGCTCTGCCGCCTTTTCGCCCACCACGTAAAAAGTCGCCGGCAGCCTATGGCGGGCAAGAAGATCGAGCAGAATGGGAGTGGATAATGGCGAAGGCCCGTCATCAAAGGTGAGGGCAACATGCCTACCTTCGGGGTTTCCCCGGCTGATCACAGGCAGAAAAAATCCGAATCCCGAGAAGAAAGGCGCGGCAAGACAGAGCAGCAGAAAAAAAGACAGGGGAAGGGCCGCCAGGACCGAGCTAAAAAACGACAACAACAAGGCAAACAGCAAGGCAATGGCGCCGACTTTTTCTGCCAAGGAAGGCTTACAGGCGTTGCGGTACACAAGCTGACTCTTTTTTTGCCAGGGCAACCAGCCACACCAGTTCCGGGTTGGCGGCAGAGACCTCATTGACTAAGACTGAAAAACCGGCTTCGCTGAGGAGTTCGGCCATTTTTTCAGGGGAACGGTACCAGGCATTTTGCCCTGATATTTTTATGCGGATATTCTCCAGCCACCAAGACCACGACGCTTTGCCGGCGGGAAGAATTGTACATCGTGTCACCAGAATCCCCCCAGGGGCAAGGCTCTGAAAACTCTTGTGAAAAACAGCCTCGGCAATTCCATCATCCACATAATGGAGCATGTCCAGCAGTAAAACTGCATCAACCGAATCACCGGACAAAGGCGGCATGTCCGGCGCCCAACCCTGAGTGACGGTTCCCCTATCACCCAGGGCAAGGCCTGCGACACGCACCCTTTCCGGGTCAGGTTCCATCGCGACTATCCGGACGTCCTTGAAATTTTCCAGACACCAGCAGGCTGGAATTCCGTATCCGCAACCGATATCCATAATGGTCTTAATATCCTTTCTCGCGCCCAACATCCTCGGCAGATCAGCAAACATGGGATCAAAGCGCAGCTTAAACCGGGCGAACATCCTGGGGTGGGCCTCAACCAGACGAAAACGGTTACGAATCCTGGGAAAAAGGCCCATTGTCACACTACTGTCCTTCTGCAATTTACCGGAAAAGTAGCGGTCCAAAAGCGGGGGCAGCAGCAGAAAGGTCCCGAGCAGGGAGTAACCGATCCCAAGCAGGGAAGAGATACCAATGCTGCGCAGCAGACTATGCTCGGCAAAACACAGTGCCCCGAAGCCGATCAGAGTGGAAGTGCTGGACAGAAAGACACTGCTGCGCACCCGGGCGTACGACGGATGGGAAATATCCCTGTACCGCTGGTGGCCACGCACACAAAAAATGGGATAATCGATACCCATGCCGAGGATGGTGATGGATAACAACAAAAGCGAGGGAATATCCAAGGAATGACCAATAAGGTTCATGGTTCCCAGGGTACAGACATAAGCGAAAGCGCACGGCAACAGGGTCAGAAACGTCAATGACAGATCCAAATTAACAAAGAAGATGAGCAGGGCCACGCTTATGGCAATGACCACCAACATGGAGGTAAATGTCGAAAACAAAAGGTGGGCCAACCGCTCTGTAAAAAACGCGGAATCAAAGATCTTACTATCCCGGCCATATCGGGCTACAAAGGCATTGGCATCATATTTTTTGCCCGGTGCAACGGTGATGAACTGAATCAGCCCGGACTCACGGGTGTTTTCTGAAATCCCCAACAACCCGAAATACTCTTTGGGAATGTCCGAGGATTGGACCGCAAAGCCGGGCTTAAGAGCTGAAAAAAATGGGGCAAAAGCCTCAGAGGTGAAACCAAGCCTGCCGCCTGCACTGCCGAGCACCTTCTTTACCTGTTCCACTCTACGCTCGTCCCAAAACGCATGCCAGGCGGCCAAATTTTGCGCCCCTCGCTCCTTGCCCGGAAAGATCATCGACGGGACAAAAGCGGCGGACAGAGTCTCTTTCTGCACGTCCTCTTCTATACGGGCAAGGGCAAGATCATTGCTCCGTTGGATTGCGGCGATAGTATCATCCTTATTCATCACAAAAATCCGATCACCGATCTTTCCCCAAACCTCGGTAAACAAGGTGTCCGCCTCCTGGGTAGCCTGACTGACCGTGTTCATGCTGCTTAAGCTGACATGAACTTGCGGGCGCGCGAAAAAAAACATCCCAAAGGCAAGCAAAGCTGCGGCAATAGCGCCTAGCTTGCCGGTGCTATAGAGGCGGTCGACAAATTTATGCAGGGGCAGAGCGCAGTCCTTACCGGCAGGCATGATCGGGAAAATTTTTGGAAAAACAGTATGCACAAAAAGAAAGGAAAACAAAACGCCCATGGCGGAGAACAAACCCAGTTCGGCAAAAAGCGGAAACTCGCTGAAACTGAGAACCAGAAAAGCGGCAACGGTGGTCACCATGGCCATGATCCCGACCACTCTGACTTCATGCGCCGCCTCTTTGCCCCTGTTTTCATGGGGCCGGTCAAGAAAAAGCATATAGGCGATACCGTAATCCACGGTGATGGAGATAAGAGCCCCACCAAACCCGAGGACCATGATCGAGATGGAAGAATGGAACAAGGAATAAACTAAAAGGGCTGCAGCCGTACCAGCGAAGGACGGAACCAAGGAGAGGAGGCCGATCAGCGGCCTGGAGAAAGACAAGATAAGCAGCAAGGCGATGCCCACCGTTGACATAAAAAGCGCAAACTGCACGTCATGGCGAATCATGGTTTCATTATCAAGAGCTGCCCGATACGCCCCAACCGGGGTCATGGTTACCTGCACTCCCTTGGGCCCATATTGTTTTGTAATCTCTTGCGATGTTTGCGTAAGAAACTCGGAAATTTTACGGGCAGAGGCCGTGTTGGTTCCTGCGGTAAACGGTTTCCCCGTGACCAGGAGATGACGGCCATCACCGGAGATCAGTTTCCCCTTATAAAATTTGGCGTTCAGAGTGGGGGCCAGCAAAGCCATCTTGGCAAGAATCTGGTCCTTCAGCCCCAGAGGGTCAGCGCCGACAAACTCAGCCTGACCAACTCCCTCCAGACCACCCAAATCCTCATGCAGCTTGTTTATCCGTTCGTTGATCCGGTCAGGCTCAAGAAGAGGGGCGATCTTCTGAAGATCCTCGCTGGAAAAGAGAAGCGGCAGATTTCTGACCACATGAAAAACAAGACGTGGAAAAAGCTCGCCCATGGCATCGGTGCCGACCTGGGCAAAGAGACCGCTGTCCTGCATCTTCTGTTCAAGGAGGGCGCCGCATTCCACCAAAATATCCTGATCATCGCGATTAAGCATGATGTCCACGGCGACCTGGTCGTGGATGGGGTGGTGATTAAAGATCTCCAGAGCGTCGGCAATGGTCCGTTCACTGGTTGGCAATGCACGGGTCACATCCGTATCGATGTCAAGGCGCATTTTACCCACAGCGGCGCAACAAATGATCAGAACAAAAACGATGAACAGGAGGCGATAATTAAGCATTTTGCCTCTTACCACAACCGGGTCCAGATTAGCAAGAACACAAGAAGGACGGCCAGGTGCACCACAAGAAAAAGCGCCTTATGGTTTTGATACAACTCGTTTACCCTCTGGATGAATGGAAGTCCTCCGAAAAATCTGCGCATTCTGTCGATGGCCACAGTCTGATTGTCGGTTCCGGAAAGACCCTGAAAGGCACACATGGGATGGAGGGCAAAAAAATCAACGTTGCTCCTGCGCAACAGATCGTCAAAGGGAATAGCACTCCACCTTTCCCGGGCAATACGCTTGGCAAAGGGAGCATTGAGGGCATAGGCATGGGCCAGGCAACGGTATTTGATTGTGACCAGGGACCGTGTTTGGGTCTTGCGACTCCCGTTGGTGATGCAGCCGAGAAACAAACCATTCCAGGTTTTAAGACGGTTCAGGGACGCACAGGCCTCAGCAAGGGCTCGGGGATCAAAGTCGCGGAACAGGATATCGTCTTCAAAAACCAGGATATGCTGTGCGCCAGCCGCCAGCCCATTTTCCAGACAAAGCATGTGGGATTCAAAAATGCCTTGTTCTTGGTTTTCAGGGTGCTTTGCAACAATCACAAATTCAACCCGTCCCAACAGACCTACAGCCGCAAACTGCTGTTTCGCTTGCTCCCTCCTATCGAGGCGGACATCAAGGGAGATGCAATAAATCTTATCGAAAAAATTCCAAGTGTCAGACAGATTCATGGCGTTGATTGTGTTTTGTGTTGATGATCTGGCCCAGGGTCGTGTATTTTCTATGGAGAAATCACCCCGGCGGAACAACTCCTTTCACTCTTCTACTGTAAGGCAACACCAGTTGATCAAACAGAGCATCCAAAGAATTGCGGCAACCGAATTTATTCGTTCGGCCATTGAAGACCGGGCCGATCTGTCCGCATTCAAAGAAAAACCGAGCCCCAAGGTACTTAGCGGGCTCTTTGCCATCATTGTCAGCTACATCATCGGCTGGCCTGCGATTGCCGCCCTCGGCTTCCTGGCGATCCAGCTACATAAACCCTGGATCGTTGTCGTAGGCGGCCCGGTGACCTATGGCCTGTCCCATCTGGTCTTTCTGCTCGGCATGTATCTTTGCGGCGCACTCTATTCCCTGATCTTTCTCCGCTGGCTCACCAGGGTTTCTCTCGGGAAACTGCTTGCCTGGGCAGAGCGAAAATAAAAAAAGATGGAATCTCTTTAGTCTTTCTTATTCGTTTATTTCATCCACTCAGGCGGTTTGATCCGTCCTCCGCTCACATCCCGCATCCGCACCCCGGTGACGCTCTCATAAAGCTGTCCCGTGTCATCAAAAATGCTCAGATCAAAAACCAGTTCGTCCCGCGTCAGGGAAAGCAATTCCACTCTGGTGCGGTAGCGGCCACCGGGCTGCGTGGGCCTTATGATATTCCGCCGGGAAAATCCCACGGGAAAGGGAACAAAATCTGCTGAACGCTGACCCAAAACACAGGCTGCATGGAAGGCGCCATCCAGGGGAAAGGGCGAGCCGAGAATATCCCGAACACTATCAGCAAGGGAAGACAGCGCGGGGGCTTTCAGTTTGCCCCAGGCCCCCTGCCCGGAAAGATGCAGGGTTTCCTGCAGGGTATGGTAGCTTGGACCAAAGGGCACCAGTTCCTGATACACCTGCTCCACCGAGATACTTACTTCAGGAGCAGTCGAAGCCTCCGGGGAGAACGTTGAGACGTGTTTGCGGTTTGCCTGAGGGGGCGAAAAAAGTATCTCACCATGTTCTTGCAACCGGGTCATGCCCTTGAACTGCCTCCGGCTGAGCAATTTGACCTGGATCGAACCATCTTCCTCCCTCCTGTAATCAATCAGGGCGGCCAGAGTGGTGCTCCCCTCCGGGATCTCGAGAAACCTGCTGAAACGGACATTCTCCATGACCTGAATATCGACTTCAGAATGGACTCCGGCAACCTCCGTCGCTAACAGGAGCATGGTTTCAACCGCAGGCAGCACAACTTTGCCATTAAAGCAGTGATCGGCAAACCAAGGCTGAACAGGAATGGCAACAGAGGTGCGCCAGGTGGTCATGAATCGGGAAATTCCTGCCAGAGCTGGATGGTCTTGGCATCAATTTCAACCGGAATACCCCTATCGTTCACGGCGCAATGTTTAGTAAAACCGGTGCAGGCGATTTCGCCGTTCTCGGCTTTGGTGATCAGGTAATCAAACTGTAGTTTAACCAGCTCCATCCTGGCAGGCCGGGTATGGATATACATCAGATCATCATAGAAGAGGGGCGAGTAATAGTTGAGCTCGGTCTTAATAATGGGATAGATGTAGCCGCTTTCTTCAATTTTTTTATACGGATATGATGCATCCCGCATGAGCGAGGCCCGGCCGAATTCAAAATACCTCAAGTAATTGGCATGATAGACAACCTGAGAACGATCGGTGTCCACATAGAGAGTGCGCATCTCGCAGCGATGCCAGATCTTGCCGCTGTTCTGATCTCTCACAAGTGAGGGCTTTTCCAAAAATTCCGGAATAAATGGTTTGGGTCGCATCACACTCCTCGAAAAATGATGCAGCAATTGGTGCCGCCAAAGCCGAAGGAATTGGAAAGCACGAACTCATGCGCATGTTTGCGGGCTTGATTGGGGACCACATCCAGATCGCTGAACTGGGGGTCCGGGATATGGTTGACCGTGGGCAACACAATCCCCTGTCGCATGGCCTCTATGGCAAGCGCTGCCTCGATGGCCGCGGAGGCGCCAAGGCTGTGCCCAACCTGCGACTTGTTTGCCGACACAGGAATTCCGGGAAGGTTCCGGCCAAAAATCGCCCTGAGACAATCAACCTCGGTGCTGTCACCAATGGGCGTCGAGGTGCCGTGGGCGTTGATCGCGCCGATATCCCGGGGCGAAAGCGCCGCATCCTCAATGGCCTCATACATGGCCCGGACAATGGTCGCCTGGTTGGGCCGGGTAAAATGGTGGGCATCCGAGTTCCAGCCGATGCCAGCCACCTCAGCCTTTGCGGTCAGACCAAGAGAATGGACCGCCTCCTCGGCAGCCAAAACCACCACCCCGGCGCCTTCGGAAAGAACAAAGCCTTTACGGTCGATACTGAACGGACGCGATGCCTGAGTTGGGTCCGTGGCGGCCCTGTCCTTGGGGCCGACCTTAATGGTGGCGAGCATATTGGCAAAGCCTTGGATAACTTCCGGCACCAGGCAGGTTTCAACACCTCCGGCCAGGACAAAATCACAATCGCCGTCCCTGATCATCCTGGCCCCGATGGCAATGGCATGATTACCGGAAGCACACGCGCCCTGGGGGGAAAAAATAGGGCCGGTGAAGCCCAGGAGCATACCAGCCTTGCCCGCCGGGAGATTGGCGCAGATATTGGGCAAGAGATAGGGGCTGACCTTTAAAGGCCCCTTGTTGACATAGTTATCCATGGCAATCCGATACGCGTCCGTCCCATTCAGGGCCGAACCGATCAGACACCCTGTTCTTGGGCCGGTTTCAGCATCGATAGTAAGTCCGGCATCAGCCAAGGCTTCGCGGCAGACCTCCATGGTAAGAAAAACGTAGGCAGCGTCCCAGAGCGAGGCCTCTTTCGGATTCACGTACGAAAGCCGGCTGGCATCCCAATCCGGGATTTCCCCTACCACATTACTGCGGGTGGAGACCTCACACCGGGTAATTTTGCGAAAACCAGCCCGACCGGCCAGGGCAGCTTCCCAGGTCGAGGCAAATGTTTTGCCAAGTGGGGTGGCCGCACCATACCCCACGACATATACCTTTCTGTTCAGCGGTGCCTTCATAGTCTGTGTGGGATGTACTCTGTTTGTTTCAGCTGACGCTCCTGAACACCGCGCAACTATTACAGCCTCCGAAACCGAAAGCGTTTTTCAGAACAAACTCCTGCGTTATCGAACGTTTTCCTTCGGCCACACAGTCGATTGAAATTTCAGGATCAGGGGTATGATTAATGGTGGGGGGAACAATATCTTCCGCCATCCCCTGTAGGGCGAAAATGGTTTCAATAACGCTGGAGGCACCCATGGCGTGTCCGATCAGCGATTTGTTGGCGCAAATCGGCGGCAGATCGTCCTGAAAGACCGCCTTTAAAGCGTCATATTCCACCTTGTCACCCACCCGGGTTGAAGCGGCATGGGCGTTGACCACATCGATATCCCGGGGCCCGATGCCGGCATCGCTTATGGCGTCCGACATACACTGCCTCACCGTATCAAAATAAGGGGCCACAAAGTGATGGGCATCCGAGGTCATACCCCAGCCGGCAAGTTCGATGCTATAACGCAGGCCATGGGTTTCGGCGAATTCCCGGGTCGCAAGGATCACCGCCCCCGCCCCCTCGGAAAGGACAAACCCACGCCGGTTGGAAGAAAATGGCCGGCTGGCCGCTTCCGGAGGATCGTTTCCCATCCCCTCTTTAGGAGAATACACCCCGTTCATGGTATGAAAACCAGCCACGATGGGTTCAACCAAGGCAAAATCCACCGCCCCACAGATAGCCACATCCGCTCTGTTCTGGGCCAGAAACATAGCGCCGATGATCATCGAGGTCAGACCCGTGGCGCAGGCGGAGATGGTGGAGGTAATCGGCCCCCTGGCCCCGGTCTGGATGGCGATCTTGCCGCCGATCATATTGATGCAGGCGTTGGGGTTTGCATAGGGATGGGGCAGCTTGTTTTCGCTTTGCAACCTTCTATCCGCTGCGAGTACCGCATCCAGGCCACCAATGGCGGAGCTGTAGGTCACGGCCACCCGAGAGGCAAGGGCAGGAAGAATCTCTATCCGACTTCGCGCTAGAGCCCTGGCAACGGTGAGCATGGAGTACTTGAACACCGGAGAACTCCAGGCCGCCTGGTGCCTGGCGGAAAGAAAAGGGTAGTCGGCCTCGGCAAGAGCGGCAACCTGACCGGCAATCCTCACCGGGAAATCATCGCTAAGAGGGAAGCGGCTCAACGGTCCGATGCCGCTTTTCCCTGCAAGCGCTTGTTGCCATTGGGCTTCCAGATCATTGCCCAGGGGGGAGATGGCGTCATAACCGACAATGACCGCGTCTTTCAAGCCCATCCGCCGATCCTTGCCGGTTTTGATTACCAAGGGATAAACTGGTAGAGCTTGGCAAACATCTCGTATACTTCAATCCAGTTCTGTAGCTCCGTTGCACTCTGCATGTGCGCCCGTTTATTGACCATAACCCAGCTCATATGGGCAGCACCGTCTTTGCAGGTGGAGCAATCACGGGTTTCCGAGGTACAGCAACGGTGCATGGTCTTAAGATCCGAGGCCCATCGGATGAAATTGGTGAGCCGCTTGGGACGGGGATCTCTTTTATCGATGGTGTCTGTAACCGAGGGACATTCCATCCAGCCGAAGCGCCTGCCCAGCATTTGCCCCGTGGTGATAACCTCATGGTAATACTTCGATGAAATTACGGTCTGTGGGTAGGCATCCAACATCGCATCCATTTCCGACCTTACCGCGACAAGTTCTTCCGGTTTCCAGGAAAAACCGTCCACTCCCTCGTCGTTGGACAGCAGCTGCATGTGGACCTTCAGGCCGACATCAGCAATTTTTTGGATGATTTTTCCTGTCTTACCAAGTTGTTTGGGGGTAATGGTGTACAGATAATAGGCATGGGGGTCACCCGCGTAGTTGGCGCTGGAGATCTTAAAGGAATCCATGCCACGCAGGGTTATTTCATCTTCGGCATCTCCCCACAGGGAAATACCGACCATCATGTCGGGAAATCTGTCTCTGGGCACCTTGATCAAGCCATTGGTAGCGCAAAATGTGGGCAGCCGCTTATAAAAAGCCTCAATCCTGTCCAGGCAGAGGGTGGGTTCTCCGCCGATGAGAATGGCCAGGTTCACCCCGCGTGCCATTTCTTTTTCCACAAAGGCGTGCCACTTGCTTACGTCCTTTTCTTCCGAAGCCGCCTTATGTTCTCCCGAGGAGAAAAAGAAGCACCCCTTGCAACGCAAGTTGCAGCGGTCGGTAACGTCATAGATGGAGCTGCGGATGTTAAGCTTTGAAATATTTTTATAGCGCTCATACCAATGAGCATCAAGCAGCGAACTGACGGTTTTCATGATTTATACCGGAAGCAACTCATTGTTTAAGGGAGGAATAACCGGCATATCGCAGAGGTTGGGCCCCTTCTCGTAGCCTTTAACCCAGACAGCCAAGTAGGTGTCAACATAATCAAGCCAAGCAGAAAATGTCACCGGATCCGTGGCGTGACGGTACATCCTGGCCGTGACTACGGCACTTCCTGCCGCATAATGACGGCAGTCGTCACAATCGGTATCCGGAACACAGCAAGCCGCATCGCGATCCCACTGTAGGTCCGTCCGGTATTGGCGAAAAGATCTACCCAGACCGATATCCGTTGATTTGTTCATTCGGGGATAGGAACAGGAAAAAAGCGCATGCAGCCCCTGTTGCCGGGTGTGGGCAACGATATTGTAGGGAGAAAAAAGAACGGTTTCCGGAAACTCGGCAAGCAGTTCGGTCATAACCTGCTCGGTTCGGGCAAGGGTTTCCGGAGTATGGCGGAGCGGGCCGGTGTAGCCGACAGGGGAGGAAAACATGTTGAAGGTGATTTTCAGGCCACCCTTGGCAAGGAGTTTCGTAACCTCCCTGGCCTCGTCGATATTCACCGGGGTAAAGGTGTAAACAAAGACGGCCCTAGGATCATTTTGATAATTTTCCATCTGTCGGACAAGCATGTCCGGAGCCTTTCTGATGGCAAGACTGGTACGGTCGTTGCCCCAGACCGAGATATGGATCCGGTAATCTATTTCCCGCGGAAGACTCTTCAGTCCGTTGCTGGCAATGGCTCCCAGGGGAATCTCCCCATAACAGACCTCACAGAGCTCCGGCACCAGTGACGGTTCCGCCCCGGCGAGCACGACAAAGGTTATGCCCCGTTCCTTTTCAGCCTTCAGGAGTTGCCGCCAAGCTTCCCGGTCTCTGTTTTCTTCGGCAAACTGTTTCTCCCCGGCGAAGTAATAACAACCTTCGCAGCGGATATTGCACCGGTTGCTCATGTCATAAGTGGATTCACGGAGAAAAAAATACTTGCGTACCTTTTCCCATCTTTCCCTGATAACCGGGTCCGCTATGATCTCGGAGAATTTATACTCCTTAGTCAGTACGGTCACTTATTCGCCGCTGGTCAGCTTGGTGTTGATGTACTCCGCAATGATGCGCACGGTGGTCAACTTGGGATAATCATCTTCGTCGATCCGGATACCATATTCATCACGGAGAACCAGAGCAATGGTCGCCAGATCCATGGAGTCAACCCCGACCTCATCCACCAGGTCAAGATCGGGGTCAAAGGTCTGGGGAGTGACATCTTCCAGCTTCAGTTCGCTGATGATAATTTCAGCGATTCGGGTGATGGTCTGAGTAATATCGTTGTTCATGGAAGTCTCTATATCTTAGTCTTTTTTGGCAAAAAACATCATCCCGGAACAAACCTCATCGGTGCCACAGGTTATCCGGAACATATATTGATCTTTCATTTGGCCGATTGTGGCGCGAATGTCAAGTAGTTCCCCTGGTCTTACAATCTTTCGGAACTTAATCCGACTCAGCCCCGTAGTACGGACGTCATCTTCCCTAGATGCGGCAATAATATCTGCAACCATTTTTAACTGGGCAATCCCCGGCAGAATCGGATTATCCGGAAAATGACCGGAAAACCAGGGAGATTGACCATCCGTTGTCACCTGGGCCGATATCTCGTCTTTTTTCAGTTTTATTGATCCGATTTCAACAAATTCTGACACCATAAATTATCGCACTTTCCAGTGTAAAGATCAATTTTAAGACCTGCCCCAAGCCGACTCTGCATTTCCTGTTCTTCATGAATGAAACATTAAAAATCTATACCAACTGGAACGAATATACACAACACAAGCCCAGCAAAAAGATAAAGTTATCCGGCCAGAAATTCCCAGAGTGGACCAGAACGCCCCCGGTCATACATCTTCTTCACCGTGGCCGCACTCCGGGCGCCCCCGGAACCGATAATCCAGTTAATCCGTTTACCCGCCCTTTCCGTGACACGGGCTTCGATGGTGCTGCGGTCGATTGCATCTGCCTCGTAAAATACAGGCTCCAGCATATTTGTCTCTGGGGTTATTTTTCCTTCATCAAGGGCAATTCCATAGAGGGCGGTGCCGGGATAAATCCGGAGACCGATGAAAAAAAACAGTGCCGTCCTGTTAAGCCGTTCGATGTGATCAAGGGATTCCGCAATCGTGGCGGAAGATTCCCCCGGGCCACCCATGAGGAAGTAATGGGCCACATGCACTCCGGCGGCCGAGGCCTGCTTATGGGCGGCAAAGACCTCTTCGACGCCAAAAGGTTTCCGATAGGTTTTCAGCATAGTCTCCGACATTGATTCGGTGCCGAATTCAACATGCTTAAGGCCGGCGTCGGCCATGATGGAAAAATAATCAGACGGTAGCCTGATTGGAGCAAAAAAACCACCCCAGGGGATGGAAAGACCGGCTGATTTGAAAGCTTTGGCCACGGCCAGACTGTGGGCCATATCGGAATTAAAGGCAGAATCGGTGATAAAAATATATTTTGCCCCTGCCCCCTGCAAATCCATGGCGGTCCTGGCCACCTCATCAGGGTGTACCAATCGGTGCTTTTTCCCTTCAATATGGGGATACGGGCAATAGATGCAGCTAAAGGAACAACCCCGCTTGGTCTGCAGATTCAGCATGCCCCCTTTTTTGAGATAAAACTCGACATGGGAGGCGTGGCGCTGGAAGGCACGCACCTGTTTTCCTGTCCAGGGCTCGGGCCTCTCGGGGGAAGAAGCCGACGAGATGACGCCGGGGATCTGCGTCGGTTCCTGCCCCCCTTGTATAGCCTCCACCAGCAGACCGAATCTCTCTCCTTCGCCGATAATCCCGTAATCCACGCCCAGGGCAGCAAAAACACGCTCCGGCATAATGGTGAACCCGCTGCCTCCACAAACCAACACTGCGCTGGAGCGTTCTCGCAACCAGGCGACCAGCTTACGGTATTCCCTAATGAAAAACAGGGAATCACCAGCCTCCAGATTGTCGATGTTGCGGCAGGAAAGACCGATAATCTCCGGAGAGAAGTCCAGCAGAATTTCTTCCAAGGCCTCCAGGGAGAGAATATTCATGTCCACTATCCTGACCTGATGGTCTGCAGAGACACACCCGGCAACATAATCAAGTCCAAGGGGATAGACAGGATAGGGGACAATAAGGGTATTGGCCGAAATGAGCAGTATTCTCATAGCCTAGTGAATTCCATGGCAGAGAGAGATCGACCCAGACCAAGCACCAGAATGGCACTTTGATTGCCATCTAACAAAATGGCATTCCCCGCGACTAGCGGTCCGGGCACCTTCCCCGAGACCAGAAAAGAAACCGCCATAACCGCAGCCACAGCCGAGGCAGAGGCAAATTCACCGGTAAATTTACGGTAGCGAATAACTGGAGTCTTTAATCCGGATTGGGCCATGAACCGCGCCAACTGCGCTTCGCCCTCTTCCTGGGCCGCTGCGGGGATCCCTACCAGCAGGACCGCATATTTGTCTTTTAGTGCCTGAATCCCACCAAGGGCGTCTACCAGACAACCAATACTCTCCTCTCCTACGCTGCTCTGATAAAAAGGGCTTCGAACCAAGCATTGCGCGCCTTCTTTTTTTCTGCTCAGACAAAAGGCCCCGCCACCGTCGGACAAAGACGTTTCCGGGACAATGGAGGGATCGAGCAGGGGGGACAATACCGGGTGACCCTCGTCCGCACCAAGGACAAGGCAGCTTTCCTTCCCCTCTTCCATCAGGAGGTCTGCCGCAAGTAGCGCCTGTTCAAAGGAATAATCTCCTCCGCTGGTGGTGATATTGGCCCCGGTTGCCCCGACCATGATCGCGACTTGGCCGGCAGGCCCGTTATGAACGGAACCGACAAAGTCTGTGGGACTTGGAAACTGTTCTTTGGATTCGGCGAGGCGGGTCAGAAAATCATAGGTTTCCGAAAGTGCGCCCCAACCAGTTCCCATAAATACGGCGGATGGTTTTTCCTCAAAGGCGGAATCTTTATGGGCGCCGAGGGCCAATGACAAGGTCATCCGCGGGAGACGTTTCAGTCGGCGCACCATGTGTGGCGGCAGGTTTTCCGATATACTGTCAAAATTCGCCATCCCAGCGACAGGGATACCCTGGGCAAGCAGGGAGATAGTGGCCGTAGTATTCCCGCCGCCGGAAAGACAGGCACAGCCGTGAATGGCAAGTTCTGTGTTGACTCGTTCCGGGGCTGGTTGCGCTGAAAACTTTTCAGGCTTGGTGATCACCAGGCAGCCGTTGTTTCCACCAAAACCAAAGGAATTGCTGAGCACGGCATTGGTGCGCTGAGTGGTCGGTTGCGTCAAGGGGGTGAGACCAAGGGCAGGATCGAACTTCTGCCAACCGGTGTTCGCAGGTAGAAAATTTTTGGAAACAGCGAGTACCGACACCACCGCCTCAATTGCGCCTGAAGCGGCCAAGCTGTGCCCCGTCGCACCTTTAATAGAAGATAGCATCGGCGGCGGCCCGGCGAAGAGGGCCTTGATGGCTTTGGCCTCGGCCAAATCGTTTTCCGGCGTGCCAGTACCATGGAGACTAATGTAGTCGATATCCGCGAAACCCAGACCGGCATCAACAAGGGCCGACTGCATTGCCCTAAAAGCGCCTCGCCCCTCGGGGTGGGGCGCAGCCGGATGATACGCATCACAGGAAAGACCGGCGCCAAGGAGTTCCGCCAGAGGATTGTCCGGTTTCTCCGTGGTGAGCAGCAACATAGCCGCACCCTCGGCCACGGCCATCCCGTGCCGATCCAAATCAAGAGGCCTGCACCCCTTTCGGTCCACCAGCTGGAGGGAATTAAAACCGAAGTAGGTCAAACGACAGAGAGAATCAACCCCCCCAGCAAGAACCGTTTTTGCTTTCCCGCTGTTCAGCATTTCAAGGGCCAGTGCAATGGCCACAGCGCCTGACGAACAGGCCGTAGAAACAGTTAGAGTCGTCCCGCGGCAACCGATCTCCCGGGCAATATACTCGGTGACACTGTTTAACCCGTGATACCGGTACAACTCCTTGTTGTCCACTTTATCCCGGAGCAACTGTTCCGTAAGCAGGATGCCGCCGGTGGTATTGCCCAGAATGACTGCATCGGGCGGCGCGTTACAAGAAGCCATGGCCTCCATTGCGGCGATATGGGCCAGACGGTGCGTTCTCGGCAAGAATGACTGCTCTTCCAGGCCACGTACTTGCCCCGCAGGCAAAGGCTCTCCGGACAGCAGGGGAAAAAGATCCAACGGTTTAATTGCCGAACGATTGTCGCGCAGGGCCTCTTCCGTTACGGTGAGTCCCTCGCCAAGCGGGCTGATAATCCCCACCCCAGCAATGTAAATCCGTTTTTCCATCAGGACGACGGACCGGATGTGTTTTCCGCAATGTATTCGGCAAGGGCGGCAAGGGAAGAAAAGATCTTTTCTCCAACCTCCTGGCTGTTGATAACGATTCCATAATCTTTTTCAACCATGACCACCATCTCCAGGACATCAATAGAGTCAATGCCAAGGGCGCCGCCGACCAATTGAGCGTTTTCGTCGAAATTTTCCGGGGTCAGGTCTTGCAGATTCAGGATATCAATGACCTTAAGCTTCAGTTCTGCTATCAAATTATTCATAATTGACTATCACTGTTTGACCCTTAATTAATTATAAAAAGAGACTGGCTGCAATTGTGGTAATGAAGCAGGTCTGGCTTCCGTAAACTTGTACGGAATGTCGTTTCAGAGTAGTTATATACTGCCTTAAAAAAGATAATGCTAAGAAAAATTTGTTGCATGAAGAGGTGGCTGTTCACCCGGAAATAGAGTAACCTCGGACCTAATGTTCAGGTCCCAAAAGGTATTTCCATGAGCTCTCTATCACTCTCTGACCTGACCTTAGAGGATCTTCTTCCCCATCGCGACAGCATGCTGTTGGTCAAGGAGGTCCTTGAGGTTGACAGCAAAACTGCCCGTGCGCTTTTTCTTGTCGAAAAATCGTGGCCGATGACCGATGCTCAGGGGGTGCACCCCCTGATTATGGTAGAGCTGGCCGCGCAGACCGCCGGGGTGTGCAACGGCTGGGACAGGATCCAGACCCACGGGCAGGATTCAAACAAGATGGGTTGGCTGGTGGGCATAAAAAAGGCTGATTTCTTTATCGACTCCCTGCCCTTTGGCGGCATCATCATAGCCAGGGCAGAAAACACCTATAGTTTTGAAAATCTCCGGGAAGTCTCCTGTGAAATGCATATGGACCAGAAGATGATCGGCAAGGCCACCTTACAACTTTTTCAGGCAAACCAATAATGACAGCAGAAAATGGGCTTAAAACAGCCATCATCACAGGCGGCAGCAAAGGGATCGGCAGGGCAATCTGTGTCGAATTGGCTCGGGAAGGTTGTTATACCGTCATCAATTATCTGGGGGATCAACAGGGCGCGGAGCAGACCCTGGCCATGGTTGAAAAAGAAGGCGGTCGGGGTGAAATCTGTCGGTTTGATGTCAGGGACGGACAGGCTGCGAAAAAACTTATCCTGGACATCGGGACAAGGCTGGGGAGCGTGGACATCCTGATCAATAACGCCGGCATTATCGCCGACGGCCTTTTCATGATGATGCCGCCGGAAAAGTGGCAGTCGGTTATCGATACCACCTTGAACGGATTTTACAATATGACCCGACCGGTGCTGGAACTGATGGTACGAAAACGCAAAGGATCCATCGTCTCTATTTCATCTGTCAGTTCTCTCATGGCCAACCGAGGCCAGGCCAACTATGCGGCGGCCAAGGCCGGGTTGAATGCGGCCAGCAAGGCCGTCGCCGTCGAGGTCGCCCGCATGGGTATCCGCGTGAATGTGGTGGCTCCCGGGCTGATAGAAACGGACATGATCCAAGATGCCCCTAAGGAGCACATTAAAACCATGATTCCCATGGCCCGCATCGGCAAGCCCGAAGAGGTGGCAAAAGTGGTGCGTTTCCTCTGTTCCGATGCGGCCTCCTATGTCACAGGCCAGGTAATCTCGGTTAACGGCGGGATGTTCTAATGAAATTGTTTTTTCTCCTCCTCTCTTTCTCTTTTTTCCTGCCCGTCCAGGTTACTGCCGGAGAAATTCCCGACCAGGCCACGATCCGGCTGCGCTCGGTTCAAGCCGACTTCCTCCAGGAAAAACATCTGAAAATCCTCGCCCGGCCCATAATCTCCACAGGGACCTTTACCTTTCAATCCCCCCAGTCTCTACGCTGGGAATACCGAAAGCCCATCCCCTCCATCCTGCTCATGCATGCCGGCAAGGTGAAAAAATTTGTCGAGCGGGACGGGCAACTGGCGGAAGATACCCGAATGCAACTTGACTCCATGCAGGTGGTGCTCTCCGAGATATCCAACTGGGTTGACGGTCGTTTTACCGACAACAAAATGTTTAAGGTGTCGTTTCCCAAAAAACAGACCGTCCTGCTCACGCCAAAGGAACAAGGGCTTGCCGCCCTGATCAGCAGCATTGAACTCAAGCTCGCGAATCAAAACGGCCTTCTAGACGAGGTGACAATTTTCGAAGGCCCCGACTCCTTCACCAGGCTTACCTTCACGAACCGGGTCCTTAATCGAGAAATTCCTGCTGCCCTGTTTACCGAACGATGAAAGCCCTTTTTCTCTCCATCCTTTTGCTCAGTCTTACCGCCTGTGCGACAGAACGGCAAAGACACTTGCCGGAACTGACAGCAATAGGAGATGCAAGAAGAGCTACGGCGTGCGAGTCGATTTTTCCCAGAGGGCACTGGCAGTTTGCCCATGCCATCGATTTTTCCATGCAAGATGGCTCAGGTGGAACGGTCATCGGAGTCACAAGCCTTAGCGAAGACGAGATTGCCTGTGCCCTGATGACCATCGAAGGACTCACCCTTTTTGAAGCTGTTTCCAAAAAGGGCGAGGGGCTTGAGGTTCGGCGGGCGGTTGCCCCATTTAACAAACCTGCTTTTGCGGAGGGATTGATGGCGGATGTGCGGGCGATCTTTCTTCCTCCCGCGGCAATAAATATACGACATGGATGGCTGGACAACAATGTGCCGGTTTGCCGATATACCGGAATCGATGGCAGGACAACCGATATTCTTCCGGCTACCGATGACTGCTGGCAGATAAAAACATATACCTCCGAATTGGTCATGGATCGTTCCATCGTGGGCTACTCATGCCAAAAAAAGGAAAACAGCTTGATCCCGGAACATCTTGAACTTAAGGGATTCACAAACTCGGGCTACACTCTGAAAATGACTTTGATACATGCCGAAAACCTGACCAGGAAAACATTGCCATGAAATTTAAACTGATCTATCCCAAATGGGCCAAGCTGGACCGGCAGACAGAGTTTCACCTGCCGCCCCACGGCCCGGTGGTCTTTGCCGCCGCGCTGCCCGCCTATGTTGACGTTGATTTTACTGACGAGAATCTGGAAGCCATTGATTTTGACGAGGCAGTGGATTTCGTCGGCATCTCCATGATGTTGACCGTCCAGGTCAAGCGGGGCTGGGAGATTGCCGATCTCTACCGGAAAAAAGGGATCAAGGTGATCTTCGGCGGCATTGCCACCATGCTGCACGCCGAGGAGACCATGGAACACGCCGATGCCGTTTTCCTGGGCGAAGCCGAGGGGCGGATGGAACAGGTCTTTGCCGATTTCCGCAACAACCAGCTACAGCCCTGTTACGACTTCATCAAGGATCGGCCCGATATCGGACTGGTGGGTCCGGCGCGCAGGGATCTGCTCAACCGCAAGCTCTACAATTACAAGGGCGTGCAGATGGTTGACCTGGTCCACGCCTCGCGCGGCTGCCGCTTTAACTGCTACCCCTGCGCCGTCTCCTACCTGGGCGGCCGGGTCTTCCGGCCCCGACCCATCGACAAGGCGATAGCCGAGATGGCCGGCATCGACAACAACCGGCTCTTCATCGTGGACAACTCCTTGGCCCAGAACACCCAGTGGGAGATGGATCTGTTCCGGGAAATGATCCCCTTGAAAAAGAAATGGTGCTCCCACCCCATTGAAGACAAGCCCGAGGTCCTGGATCTCGCGGCCCGGGCCGGGGCCTGGTACGTGTATCAGGCGGTCTTCGACACCTCGGATTACATCAAGGAGCGGATCAAGCGCTACCATGACCATGGGATAGGGGTTGAAGGCACGATCCTCCTGGGGCTCGACAACCACGATGAAGACTTCATCAAACGGCTGATCGATTTTCTGCTGGAGATCGAGCTCGATCTGGCCGAATTCACGGTCCT
>JBAZCG010000005.1:0-70984 GCA_041671085.1 Desulfurivibrionaceae bacterium
ATGCCCAGGCCGGCAAGAGCAAGCCGCCGGTGGCTCAGGCCTGGCTTGATGTGGCGACCTATTCCGGTATGGGGATGCCGGGGATGGGCGGTGGCATGAATCCCATGGGGATGTTGGGCGGTCCATTCGGGGGGGGCGGTGGCCGGAACAACTTTGGCAATACCATGACGGGCAGGGCCGGTTCCTGGCTTGATGTCACCCTCTCCACTCGCAATAACCCGAGCCTGGCCGAGGCGATTCAATCAGTGCCCGTCAGCAGCAAGCTGGCCCCGGAGCTCAAGTTGGTTTCTCCCAGGCTACAGAAGGCGCCACCCCCATCGGATGATGAGGTGATCCGGGGAGAATTTGAACCTCCCAAAGGCAAGATTTACCTGTACTGGGGCTGCGGCGATACGGTGCGTCCGGGGCAGCCCTTGGTATTGGATATGGCGAAGGCCAGTCCGGCGGACTACCAGAAATTTTTCGTCGGTCGCCGCGCGACCCAGCGTGGTGCGCATTTGGCCGATGGGCGTCCCTCCTGGCCGAACGAGCAGGATGCGCGTCTGATTCCGGAAGGCGCCAGTCTGATGGGGGAGCATGTCTTTAAGGGGCAGGGGGTGCCGGATGGGTTTAAGTTTGCCCTCGGTCAGGCCCAGGATATCATGCCGTCCCTGGAGCTCAATCAGCGTAATAAAGATGGGGCGACGCAGCTGGACTGGAAGAGCCTGCCGACGGCGCGCGCTTATTTTATCTCGGCCATGGGAGCCCGTAGCAACAACGAGATGGTGTTCTGGAGTTCCAGTGAAGTCGCGGAGAACGGGACCGGGTTGGTGGATTATCAGACCAATGCCGCTGTGGATCGCTGGTTGAAGGAAAGGGCCTTGTTGTCTCCCGATGCTCGCACCTGCACGGTGCCCAAAGGGATCTTCGGTGAAGGCGCCATGGTGCGCATGATCGCCTACGGCACGGAATTGAATCTGGCCCATCCGCCCAAGCCGACAAACCCGAATCTTGTCTGGGAGCCGCAATGGGCGGTCAAGGTGCGGCTGAAGTCAGTGGCCAACGCGATTCTGGGCATGGAGTCCATGGGCGATAGAGATAATGCTGTTTCCGGGCGCGATTCTTCCAGCCGACCACGTCGGGGTAACGCGAATCAGCCCGAAAGCGATGGCGGGCCGGACGGTGTTGGCCAGGGCCTGGAAAAACTAAAAGGGGTGTTTGGCTTCTGAGGTGGGCGTTCCGGCCTCATGGTGCCGGGCTCATGCCGCAAAAACGACGGGTCCCGTTTTTGCGGCATTTTTACGTCGGGACTGCTCAAGATCTGGCTTTCGGTGGGCTCCTTTGTTCGAGCCTCTGGGGCATTGACTTACCACGAACCCACACGAAAGTCGGAGAAGTCCGAATGCTTTGCCGTTGGGATAACTCCAGCCAGTCAGGCCCGTGGATTCCTTTACACTTCGGGTTGATCCAATACCTGCCGCAACATCCTGGCCAGTTCATCGCGCAGCATCGGCTTCATCAGCAGCTTTCGGATACCGAGAGCCATGGCCTTCTCTTCGTTGATGATCTCGCTGAAGCCGGTGCAGAGGATGATCGGCAGCCCGGGTTTGATGGCCAGCAGTCGCTGGGCCAACTCGGCTCCGGTCAGATGCGGCATGGTCATGTCGGTGAGCACCAGGTCAAAACCTGACGGCTGCGCGGCAAACTGCACCAGGGCCTGACGGGAGTCGATGCAGGGGGTTACCCGATAACCCAGGCCCTCCAAACTTTTCTGCGTCATTTCGGCGATCGTCTGCTCATCATCCACCACCAGAATATGTTCATGTCCCCTGGGCAGAGGGCTTGTCGTTATCGCTGCCGTGTCCGGTCTCTGCTTCTCCTGGTATTTGGGGAGGTAGGCGTGGAAGGTGGTTCCCTTGCCCGGTTCGCTGTAGACCGTGATATGGCCGCCAAGGGCGGTGATAATGCCGTGCACCAAAGAAAGACCCAAGCCGGTCCCTTCTCCCTTGTCCTTGGTGGTGAAGTAGGGCTCAAAGATTCTTTCTAGGAGATGGTGCGGTATGCCGCAGCCGGAGTCACTCACCTCCAGGCGCAGATAGGGTCCGGGTGTGAGGTGCAGCACGGTGGCATAGTCATCGGGCTCGATTTTCACCTCCGTCAGGGAAACGGCAAGGATGCCGCCGGTCTCCCGCATGGCATGGTAGGCATTGGTGCAGAGATTCATCACCACCTGGTGGATCATAGTCGGGTCGGCCGGCACCATGGCCTCTGTGGCGATCTCCTGTCTGATCTCGATGGTGGTGGGCAGGGAGGAACGCAACAGCTTGAGGGCCTCCTTGATCACCAGGGAGATCTGAATGGGTCGGCGCTCCTGTTCGGTCTGTCGACTGAAGGTGAGGATCTGCTTGACCAGGTCCCGTGCCCGTTTGCCTGCCTTCAACACCTCCTGGGCCGGTTCTGACAGGGGGCTGTCGGCTCCAAGGCTTTCGCTGATGATTTCCGAGTACCCCAGTATCGGGGTGAGGATGTTGTTGAAGTCATGGGCAATGCCGCCGGCCAGGGTGCCGATGGCCTCCATTTTCTGGGCCTGCCGTAACTGCCCTTCCAACGCCTTTAGTTCGGTAACGTCCCTGGCGATATAGATAATGTTTAGCAACTTGTCATCCGGTCCGCAAACCGGGGAGGCGGAGACCGAATAGGTCTTGCCCAGGCTTTCATGCATGATTTCCGCAGTATGGGTTGTTGCATCCCTGAAGGTGAGCACGGCCGGGCAGCCGTCACAGGGCTGAGTCCCGCCATGGAACACCTCGTAGCAGAGTCTCCCTGCCAGCTCCTCGGGTTGCAGGCCGAACATCTCGCAGGCTTTGCGGTTGGCTCGGAGGATGCGGTGGTTGGCATCCTGGATGGTGGCGATGTCGCCGATGGCGGCAAAGGTTCGCTCCCATTCATCCTTGGCCGTGCGGATCTCCTCTGTCGCCTGCTTGCGCGAGGTGATGTCGGTGGCAATCTCCATCCGCACCAGCCGGCCGTCATGCCAGCGGATCGCTTGGTCCCGGCAATCAAACCACTGTCGGGTCACGGTGTTTTGGAACTCCCAGGCATACACCCCGGTGGGGGCGCCATCGGCGGACAGTAATTTGGCGTTGGTGCAGAAGGCGCAGGGACCGTCTTGGTCTGTCTGGAGTACCTGCCAGCACTTCCTGCCCGTGCTGTCTCCCCAGATGTCCCGCCCGTACTTATTTATGAACAGCAGCTCGTAGGTTTCCATATCCGCCACGTAGACAAGGGCGTCCAGGCCGTCGAGAATGAGCCGCAGCCGTTCTTCGTTCTCCTCCAGTCGAGCCGCCGCCTCTTTGCGCTCGCTGATATCGGTGATGGTCCCTACATAGCCGATCAACTGGCCGTTGCTGTTCAGTTCCGCCTTGGCCTGTCCTAAAACCCAGGTGATAGTGCCATCCGGCGTTTGGAAGCGGTACTCGTCACTGAATTTTTGCTGCCCGCAGGCCGACCGTGTCCACGTTTCGGCAATTCGTGCCCGATCTTCGGGATGGAGCGCCTTGGTCCAGCCATCACCCAAGGCCTTTGTCAGGGAAAGGCTGGTAATTTCCGACCAGCGGTCGTTAACATATATGTAGCGGCCAAGGGCATTGGTGCGGAAGATACCCACCGGAGCCAGTTCGGCCAGGGTGGTGTAATGTGCTCTGGCCTGATTGGTCTCTGTGTTGGCTTGGTGTAACCGTAGAAATGGCTCCCGGACACTGGCCACGAAGACCGCTTGGTAGATAAAGACATAGGCCACGATTTTATAAAGATGGCCCATCAAATTGAAGAGGTCAGTGACATCGGCGTATACGGTGAAGGTAGCTTCACTGAGGCAGGTGATTATAAGGGCGGCAAACAGGATGGTCGCGTTATAGGGTGGGGCAGGGGTTCTTGTCTGGCGAAAAAACAGGCCTGCCGCTAGAAGCATGATCGCGATGGCTGTGAGTTCAGCGCCGATCTTGAACGGGGTTAGTCCTTGGCCCACAACGTAGGTCCTGGGCCAGAGTTCCTGGTGATAGAGGGCAAGCCAGTAAATCAGCCCGGTACAGAAAAGGCCGCCGGCCAACATCCAGTGGCGGCGGCGGGGATAGGTCATGGGCCGCCAGGGTAGTAGCGCGAAAACCACCATTGCCAGGGCAAAGAGCAATCGTGCGGCCAGCCAGAAGTTGAGTCCTTTTTCACGGTCGGCGGGGGTGACAAAATCAGGCATCCCCTTGAAGGAAAGCAGATGGCCAAAATCGAGCATCCCGACGACGAGTAGGGCGCAACCAAGAAAGACGATAGGTCCGGGTCGTTCGGCGCTGGCGGTATAGGCAACCCCGAAGATCATGGTGGCGATGGCGATGGAAAAGGTTTCGGTGAAGATATGCATCGGCATCGACATGATGGTGGTTCCCATCAGGTCAGACAGGAGAGGCAGCTTCCAGATCAGGACTAACAGACCGGTCAGGAGGAGCAGCAGAGGTATAACCCGTCTGAGTGGAGGGTTAATGGTGGGTTTGAGCATAAATATCACCGACAGGAGGTGTGGGGTGCTGATCCGGGTGATTCTAAGGAAAAGGAGATTGGACGGCTCGGGAGGGCAACCGCCAGAGTCTCCCCTTTAGTATCGGACTAAACCCGCCTCCCTGTCCAGGCAAAAATAGGTGCTTCGGCAAAAGCAGCGCTGCGGCGAGCATTATTGCGATTGAGGCGCGGCCAAAGACGGCCAAAAGCTGGATGCGAGCACCAAAGATTTATTTACGGACAAAGCTCTAAATCAGATACACATCAAAGCGGCTGTTCTTGCCGCTGAGGGTGAAGTTGGGGGCAGGGCCGGTTAGGGCAGGGGCCAGGCGCGGCCGCTTCACCACCACCCTGCGGCTTGCGATAGCAAGGGCTGCCGACAAGAGAGCATCGCTATCCTGGTCATCGCCAACCAGCAGGCGGATAAGTCGCATCTCTTTCTTGACCAGGGCGCTCTTGCTGCGGTGTGGGTACATGGGGTCGATGTAGATTGCCTCGGGCCGCTCGCCTTGCCAAGTGCGGAGGATTTGTAGGCTGTCGCCCACCAGGAGGTGGAGGCGGGCCATGATTTCGGCCAGCGCTGGTTTCTGTCTCGCTCGCTTGATGGCATCCGCGAGCAGGGCTGCTACCACCGGCGAGCGTTCCACCATCTGTACCATGCAGCCCAAGCTGGCCAGGATGAAACTGTCCCGGCCCAGACCTGCGGTGAGGTCCAGCACGACAGGCCTTGTCCCGCCCTTGAGGCCCACCGCCCTGGCAACGGCTTCCTTGCGGCTGGTGGTTTGTCTGCGGCGGTACTCAATGGCCCCACCGATGAAATCAACGAACAACGGCCCTTCTGCGCCTTTGCCGGTTTGTCGCAGCTCCAGCTGGCTCGGGGTCAGGGTCAGCAGCAGGGCAGGGGCGTTCTCGCCTGATTTGTACAGCGGTAGGCCCAGCTGTGCGGCCAGGGCGCTGGCTTTGTCGGCCAGGCTGGGATCAGTCTGGCTGACGGCGAGGATGCTTTCTGGGTTGAGGGTGGGCATGGCGGGTGGCGGATTATTTCCTGGTTGGGGGCGGAAAGCGAGCGCGACTTTTTCCCGGTGCATCATTTCTAGTACATGGTATATTCAGGAGGTTTTTTTGCAGCCCGACTCCCGTTGATCAAACAGCCCCACATACAACAGAGAAGATAATGGATACCCAGCATAAAGCACAAGCCAAAGTTGTGGCCATCATCCCGGCCCGCTACCATTCCAACCGCTTCGAGGGTAAGCCCCTGGCAAAGATCGTGGGCAAGCCCATGATTCAGCACGTTTACGAGCGGGCCAAGGGTGTGGCCATGCTCTCCCGAGTGGCGGTGGCCACTGACGATGAGCGGATCGCCGAGTGCGTGCGCTCCTTTGGCGGTGAGGTGGTGATGACCCGCTCCGATCATGTCTCCGGCACCGACCGGTTGGCCGAGGCTGCCAGTATCATGGAGATTGCCGAGCAAGACGTGGTGGTGAACATCCAGGGCGATCAGCCGCTGTTCGAGGCGGAGGTGATTTCCCAAGTGGCCACTCCGTTGTTGGAAGATCCGGCCTTGCCCATGTCCACCTTGATTTACAAGATCGTGCGCCAGGAGGAGATTACCGATCCCAACCACGTCAAGACCGTGTTTGATCGGCACAACAATGCCCTTTACTTTTCCCGCGCCTCCATCCCATTTCAGCGCAACCCCGAGGAACCGGAGGTGCCCACCTATTATAAGCACCTGGGCTTTTACGCCTACCGCAAGGGGTTTCTCCTCACCTTTGTTGGGCTGCCGGAGGGCGAGTGGGAGCGGTTCGAGAAGCTGGAGCAGCTGCGGGCCTTAGAGTTCGGTTACCGCATCCGGGTGGTGCTTACGGCCCATGATTCCATCGAGGTGGATACGCCCATGGATCTGCAACGGGTGGAAGAGCTGATCCGCAAAGACGGCAAATAATGAGTTTGACTTACTGTTAACCATATAATTTGAGGGAAAGAAGATGAGAAGAAACAAGATCACCGTCATCGGCGCGGGCAATGTCGGCGCCACTGCCGCCCACTGGGCCGCAAGCCGGGGCTTAGGCGATATCCTTTTGCTGGACGTGGTGGAAGGGGTACCCCAGGGCAAGGCACTGGACCTGTTGCAATCCGGGCCAGTGGACGGCTTCAGTAACCGGGTCACCGGTTCCAACGATTTTGCCGATCTGGCCGGTTCCGACGTGGTGATCATCACCGCAGGTCTTGCCCGCAAACCGGGGATGAGCCGCGATGACCTGCTGGCCAAGAACGTGGCCATCGTCAAGTCCTGCGCCGAGCAGGTGGCTCAGCATGCTCCGGATTGCGTGCTCATCGTGGTCACCAACCCCATCGACGCCATGGTTTACACGGCCTTTAAGGTCACTGGTTTCCCTAGGGAGCGGGTGATCGGTATGGCCGGGGTGCTCGATTCGGCCCGCTACCGGACCTTCCTGGCCGAGGCCCTGGGTGTGGCAGCCCGCGACGTCAACGCCATGGTCATGGGCATCCACGGTGACCTCATGCTGCCGCTGGTCCGGCTGGCCAATGTGGCAGGGGTGCCGGTCACCGATCTGTTGTCTGCCGAGGAACTGGCCGCCATTGTCAAACGCACCCAGCACGGCGGGGCCGAGATCGTCAACCATCTTAAAACCGGCAGCGCCTTTTATACTCCAGGTCTGGCTGCGGTGGAGATGGCGGAGGCGGTGCTTACCGACAGCAAGCGGGTGCTGCCCTGTGCCGCCTATGTGGAGGGCGAGTTCGGCTTTTCCGGTTGCTTCCTCGGGGTGCCGGTGGTGCTGGGGAACAAAGGAGTGGAGCGGATCATCCAGTTCAAGCTCACCGCTGAGGAGCAGGCTGCCATGGCCGACTCCGAGGTGGCGGTGCGCAAGCAGATGAGTGCGACTGGGTTATAAGGTGCAGGGAGTGAGGCCAGGCAGGCGATTCTCGGTTAGTCCTCATTTTCTATTTTTGATGTATTCGAAAAAAAATCGTCACACCTGCGAAGGCGGGTGTGACTGGATGTCGGGTGTTTGCTTTTTTGCGAGGCGCATCATCTTTAATGGAGAACAGTATTGACTGAAATCCTGTCCGCCACCGAACTGATCGCCCGCATGGGCGATGCGCGCTTCGGCCTGCTCGATCTGTTGCCCGAGGGCGATTTGGCCGAGAAGCTCATCGGTCTGGCGCTCACCGGGCCGCCGCCGGCGCCTGCGGGCATGGCCACGGAGCTGGCTTACTTGACCCTGGCCCTGAATGCCACGGAAACCAAGGATGTACGGGTAGTTGTTTTCGGGGGCGGCACCGGGCTTTCCAACATCATCGGCGGCGACAGCCGCAACCCCCTCTGGCCCAATGATCCCTTTCAGGGCCTTAAGGAGATTTTTCCAGAAAACAGGGCCGTGGTCTGCGTCACTGACGACGGTGGCTCCACCGGCGAGCTGCTCAAGGACCTGTCCCTCATCGCCCTGGGCGATATCCGTCATGTCCTGCTGTCTTCCATTCGGCAGCAGAAGCTGCAAGACCAATATGGCCTTGTCGGTCGGGAGGCGTTGCAGGCAAGTGCTGTGCTGCACCGGCTTTTTAACCACCGGTTTGAGATCCCACCGTGCTCACCCCATGCTCTGCTTGCCGATGCCGGGGTGGATCTGGCAGCGCTTCCCGATGCCATGGCTCAGGGACTCTCCGGTCTGATTGAGGCAATTTTCACCGAGCCTCGGCTGCACCCACAGCTCGAGCACCCCCATTGTCTCGGTAATCTCCTGCTTGCCGCCGCCATCTTGGCTCAGCAGGAGGAGATGGCCGGAATCTCCCTGTTGGCCGATCTCATAGGCGCACATGCTGAGGCGGTCAGTCCTTGCACCACCACTCCGGCCCGGTTGAAAGTGCTATATGGCAACGGGGTGCTGGTGAGCGGCGAATTTAAGTCGGGCCAGGCTCGGCGAGGTTGTCCCGTGGACCGGGTTTTCGTGGAGTTTGCCGCCACACCCCAGGCAACGCCTCAGGTGCTGGCCGCCATTGCCGAGGCGGATATCATCCTCTTTGCCCCAGGAAGCCTGTTTACCAGCATCGTCCCGATCTTGCAGGTGCCGGGCATCGCCGAGGCGATCCGCGAAAACCGTAGGGCGCTCAAGATGCTCGTTGCCAATCTCTGGGCCCAGGCCGGGGAAACCGATATGGCCCATGGTGAGGCCCAAGGCGACCATCGGCAGCGTTTTCATGTTTCCGATCTGCTTACCGCCTATCACCGCAATATCCCCGGTGGGGTGGAGGGGCTTTTTGCACAAATTCTGGTCCTCGGGTTGCGCGATATCCCCGGTTCCATCCTCCAGCGCTACGCCTTGGAAAACAAGGTGCCCATCTATCTTGACCGGGACAAGGTTCGGGCCATGGGTTTTTCCCCCATTGAGGCTCGGCTCTATGCCCAGGCGGATATTGAGCAGCGTCAGGTGATCCAGCACGATCCGGCTTCTCTGGCGGCGGCTGTGCGGGTGATGTGGGCGATCCGCGATTCCCTTGGTGAGACCGGTGGGTATCAGCTTTCCGGGCGAGGCGCTGGGATGGAAGTCTTGCTTGATCCCCTGGGGCAGACGGCCAGCCAGCGTTTTGCCGCGATCCGTGAGCGTTTGCGCACCCTGATCATTGGTGAAGAGCTTCAGCCGATACTGGCCGCGATCTTCTGGCGTCATGGGGATATTCCTCTCACCCATCTCGACGGGGTTGCCGGGGTTGTTCTGCTGGACCGCGAAGAATGGGGCCGGGCGCAGGCCTGGGATACCATCCTGTCGTTTTATGATCCTGTCGACCGGCTGATCAAAATTCGTAAGGATATCCTTGCCGATCCGGAGCAGTTTGAGGTGGGGTTGCTGATCGCCCTCGGCCAGTCCCTGCTGGGCAATTACGCCGAGGAAAAACTCAGGCTGCCCGTGGAGCGTGATGGCGAATCTTTGGGGTATGAGTTCCGCTTGGTTTTGCGACCGGAGACGGAGCGGCATTGTTTTTTTAGTCCTACGGAACTTGGCCGATTTTTGGGGCTGGTCCGGATGCGGCAGGCGGCTGGCAACCCTCGGCTCTATACCCGGTTGGTGAATGGCGAGGAAGGCTTTACCCCGCCGGGCTTACTGTTTGGTCTGACTTATGCCTGGTACCTGGACAACCGGCATGTCTGCCATATCGAATACAAGATGTCCATCAATCGCATGATGTCCTGCGGTCTTATCCCCGAACAGCAAAAGATTGCCGGGCGCAGACAGGCGATGATCGATTTTTTCCGGACCGTGGTTTTCCGTTACAGTGCCGCGCAGTTGCAGCCTTCACCCGTTCAGGGTCGGGGCTGAGTCTTTCCCTCGTTCATCGGTAGACCAAGGGCCCGGGGCCAAGGGATCGACAAGCAGGATTCCGGGGTTGGTCCATAGGGCTGGCCAGCGGAGTTCCGTCGGAGGCCACCCCGGCGCTAGCCAAGCAAGGGAAAGGTGGAGATGATCCGGCGGGGCTGATGATCCTCGCACCATTCCTGCCGCCACCGTGCCCAGGGATTTTCCCGTTAAGGCATGTTCTCCGCACCCGACCAGAGGATGGATATGTCCATACAAGGAGATAAGTCTCCAGCCCCGCTTGTCCATGACGGGGTGGCGAACCGTCACGGTACTGCCCAAAAAATCGTCGAACACCGCAATCACCTCCCCATCCAATAGCGGCGGCACTAGAGCCTGCGGCGGCAGCTCTCGTCGCGGCCCCGAGTGGTTGGCTAAAAAGAGCAGGTCAATGCCCTCGTGCGGATTTTGGCGGGGGGTGTTCTTCCACCAGGCCTTGGTCTCTTTAAAGAGCATGCCGGGCAAAAACAGCCAGTCGGTGCAATCTTTGTCAAGGTGGTTCAGGGCCAAAAGGCTGCTGAAAAAAGGAACGCTTTTCATTCGGTTGTTCTCTGGATTGCTCATTCGCTTGGTTGTGAGAGATGCGTCAGGGTGTTCGGAATTATTTTCTGGTGCCAAGTGCATCGAGTCAAGGGGGAAGTGCTTTCTGGATCACTTTATAAAAAAAAGGGGGGCTGGCTGTCTGGCCTGCCCCCCTTTTTTTGCTCAGCTCGCTTTATTGATCAAAAATTTTCGAAATCATCATCGTCAAAGGGGATGACCTCCGCCGGTTTAGCTGCCGCAGGCTTACCCTTGGGCGGGGTCAACTGCCTTGGGCCGGTCTTTTTGGCCGCCGAAGCGGGGACACTTTTTTTCCGGGCAGGCAGCGCCATCTGCTGTTGTTTGGCCCGGGCTCGGTCGGCACCGACCGGCATCCCGGAAGCACTGCGCGGGACGCCGACAATGTCGGCCAAAACATGTACCAGTTCGTTGATCTCTTTGGCCTGGCCGGAAAGCTCTTCACTGGCCGAGGCAGCCTCCTCGGAGATGGCGGCGTTGGTTTGGGTAACCTGATCCACATCGGAAACCGCAGAATTGATCTGCTGTACGCCTTGGGCCTGTTCGTTGCTGGCCACGGTGATCTCCTTGGCCAGTTGGCTTACCTTGTTGACCCCGTCCACGATCTGGGAGAGGATATCCTTAACGTCATCGGCCGCTGTCACGCCGTTGCCGGCGTTTTTTTGGGATTCCTCGATCAGCTGGGCCGTCTGCTTGGCGGCCTCGGCGCTACGCAATGCCAGTGAGCGGACTTCCTCGGCTACCACGGCGAAACCGGCGCCGGCTTCGCCGGCGCGTGCTGCTTCCACCGCAGCGTTTAAGGCCAGCAGGTTGGTTTGGAAGGCGATTTCGTCGATGGTCTTCATAATAACTGCGGTCTGGTCGGCCGATTTCTTGATGCTGCTGATGGCCTCGCCCATTTTGAGCATTCTGTCCTGGGCCACCTCCGCAGATTTCCTGGCATTTTCTGCCATCAGGCTGGTCTGATTGACGTTGTCGGCATTCTGCTTGCTCATGGAAGAAACTTCCTCCAGAGCAGATGAGGTTTCCTCCAAGCTGGCCGCCTGGCGGGCGGCGCCGTCCGCCAGTTCATGGCTGGAGGAAGAGACCTGGGTGGCCGCGTCCAGTAGGTTGTCTGCCCCACTGGAGAGGTTCGCGATCACTCGGCGGATGGGGCTGATTACCCCGCTTGAGACGATGCGTATTACCAGGGTGGCGAATAGCACTGCCATGATCACCAGTCCGACCGCCACCAACCAGATGGCTTTGGAGATGGAGGCACTCAACTGCTTGTCCGCCGCATCCAGGGATTGGATTACCTCGAAGGCGCCGTGAATCTCGCCCACCTTCCAATTCTCCAAGGGGCCGCCGGTGGGATCTGTGCCGTTACTGTTGCCCCATAGCGCTTGGGAGGTGGCGGGGTCACCATGGCAGAGCATGCAGGTGGCGCTGAGGCGTACTGCCCGGAAGTAGCGGACCGCATTCATGGCGGGGTCAACCTCGTAGTATTCGTCCAGATTTTGGTCAGTCATCAGCTTGAGGGCCTTGGCCTCCAGCGGGTCTGGTTCATTTTTCGGGTTTCGGGGTTTGAATTTGGGCACCTTGAAGGTGTAACCTCCCTCCTGTGCCTTGCGCATTGCGGCGTTCCAGGCGGAAACCACTGGTACCGCAGCCAGCACCTTGTCCTGATGTCCCTGGGCGGCAAACTCCCGTAACTGCTCGGCGCTGAATAGTCCCAGCTCCCATTTGGCTTCCATCTCCTGCCGGGTGGACTCGGCGGTGAGGCAGATTCCCCGGGCTTTGTCCGCGAAGGCGTTCAGGGTCTTTTCCCGCGATTCGGTGGAATAAAGACGAAGCAGCACCACAATGAGCAGCGTAGGCAACAACACCCCGACCAGGACAATTTTTCCCCGCAATGACCACTGCTTGAAATCCATTACTCCGTCTCCCCTCTAGTCCTTGGAATTGATGCCGAAACTGGTTAGCCCCTCTGTATGCATGATGCAGGAAAACCAACTATTTTTGCAAGGCTAAATTGTACAGCGCTGCGTTTCGGCACTTACTCCCACCTTTCCGTAGTTGCTGGCCCCGCACTCGTTCTTGCCCAGATCCATGGTGTCCGCCTCCTCCGGGGCTACCTTGAGCCAGCCGCCATTTACTCGCCGAATTTCGGCGTAGACCCCCGGCTGGGGGCGCATATTATCCTGGATGAACTCGGCGAACTTTTTCTCGTTGGGTAGCCGGAAGGCGATCACCGTCTCCCGCAGCCTGCCCAACCGTTCCGTGAAGAGCTGATTGCAGTTGGCCTCCGACCAGGAGGTATAATGGCCGGGCAGCACGAGAATGTCGTCGGAGAGATCCCGTAGCCGCAGCATCAGGGAGAGGTACAGTTCTCGGGCCCATTCCTCCCACTTGCCACCCAGGTCGGGGCGACCGGCGGTATTGATAAACGCGGTGTCGCCGCTCAACAAATAAGCATTGTCGATGAGGTAGCAGGTGCTGCCCATGGTGTGACCGGGGGTATGCAGGGCGCGCACCTCGGGTCCGCCTTTGGCGAAAGCAAACACCTGTCCATCCTGCAATGATTCACAGGGGAAGGAGGCGCCTTCGAAATCAGCGGGGGGCACCGTCATGGTGCAGCCGGTTTCCTCGACAAGTGTTGGGCCGCCGGAGATGTAATCGGCCTGGCGGTGGGTTTCAAAGGTTCGGATGATCTTGCAGCCATGTTGCTCGGTCAGTTTCCGGTAGGCCTCGGTGTTGCGGGAGGGGTCAAACACCATGGCCTCTTTGCCGGAAATCAGGAGGTAGCTGCACGAGGCCTTGCCCGGCCGGATGCATTGGTACAGGGTGTATGGTGCGGAAGCGTCGCTTACTTTTTTTGGCACCAGGGCGTTGCCCCAGTTCACGATGCCCTGCTTGAGATAGCCGACATCGCTGAAACCATTCTGGCAGAGTAGGTCTGCCACATACTTGGCAGAGCCTTCCTTGGCGCAGACAATCCGGACCTTCTGGCCCTTGGGGATGCGCTCGACACTGCCCTGTACATCCTCCATAAAATTGAAGTAGGGTATGTTGAGGTAAGGAAAAAAACGTGGGCCTTCTACGCTCCAGTTAAGAAAGTCTTTTTCGTTGCGGACATCAAGGAGGACAAAGTCAGGGCCTGCGGTGATCCAATCGAACAGCTGGTTGGCGGTGTACAGGAACGGTGTGGCAGTGCTCATAAAGCCTCCATGAACTTATTGAGTTTTTTAATGTGACCTATTATGATGCTAAAAAAAATAAAACCAAAATTGTCCCACTTCATTTTTTACTAAAAACATGTCATAAGAAATTATACAATTATTTTTTTTGACGAGTCCATCTGTCTTTTGAGAAAAATTCTCTACAGCGAAATCGAAAATATTGATATGAACGTCTCAGATCTGCTGCCTGAATTGTTGTCCCAGATGTCGTTTCCGCTTGCCCTTCTTGAGAGGAGTGGGGGAATCAGCGCCACCAATTTCGCCTGGCGGCAGGTGATGCAGGATTTTGGCCTGGCAAGGGTTCAAGAAGGCGGGCTCTTGTCAGAACTGATTTTTGCCTCTTCTTTTCCTCCCGGCGAGGCTGAAGTGTTGGTGGCTCGCCTTGCCGCCTTTGTCTCCGGCACTGACAAGGAATTTTCCTGCACGTTATCCCTGCCCCCGGGCGGCACTCAAGTCCGTCTCCGGCTGACCGCAATGCCCGACCCATCACAACGGTTGCTCTGCGTTGAACTGCATCTCCCTTGTGTCAATCCGGCTTTGTCTGAGAACGAAACGCGCCTGCGCACCCTGCTGGACGCCATGCCGGACATCGTCTGCTTTAAAGACGATCAAGGCCGCTGGCTGGAAGCCAACCAGGCGAATCTGGCAATGTTCCATCTCGCTGGCGTGGACTACCAAGGTAAGACCGATGCCGAGCTGGCTTCCTTGAGTCCTTTTTATCGGCAGGACTTTTTAGCCTGTGTGGCAAGTGATGAGGCCGCCTGGGAGGTCGGCGCTCTGGTGCGGAGCGAAAAGATTATGCCGCACCCAGACGGGCGATTTACCGCGCTGGATCTTTACAAAATTCCACTCTTCCACGCAGATGGCTCCCGAAAAGGGTTGGTGGTGTTGGGCCGGGATATTACCTCCTACCGGCAGGCCCAAGATGGGTTGGAGCAGGTTCGGCAACAACAGGAGATCATTGAGCAATTGCTCCGGCTCAGTTTTACCGATGGCTCGTTAGAGACCCAGCTTACCAGCGCTTTGGAACTCATTGTCAAGACCCCTTGGCTGCGGCTGATGGCCAAGGGGGGCATCTTTTTGGTGGATCGGCTGCATCCGGCAAGCCTTACTTTGCGCGCGCAAAAGGATATGGACCCCTCCCGGCAGGGACAATGCGCCACGGTACGCTTTGGTGAATGCCTGTGCGGCAAGGCGGCCCAGGAACGTAAATTCATCTTCACCGAAAATCATCCTGACTGCCGCGCCGCCGAGAGAGTCGATCATGGGCATTACATCATTCCCATCCTTCAAGGACAGGAGTTGTTGGGCATTTTGATGCTCTACGCTGAGGCGGGTCATCCCATCATCCCGGCGGAACAAAAATTTCTTGAGACCGTGGCCAGCGGACTGGCCCTGCTCATCGGGCGGCAGCAGGGGGCAGACCGGTTGCGGACCAGCGAGGCCAGCCTGGCCAAGGCGGAGCAAATAGCTCAGCTCGGCTACTGGGATTGGCATATCCCCGAAAACACCCTGTTCTGGTCCGATGAGGTGTACCGGATCTTCGGGTTCGCCCAGACGGAGAATCTGCCCACCTATGAAAAATTCCTCAGCCATGTGCATCCGGAAGACCGCAACAGGCTGGAAGAGGCGGTGGCCCATAGCCTCTCCTCCCAAGTATCTTACAGTCTCGACCACCGCATCATCCGGCAGGACGGAGCACTTCGGATGGTGCATGAGCAGGGGGAGGTGGAATTTGCCCCCAGCGGTCAGCCGCTGCGGATGTTTGGCACAGTGCAGGACATAACTCTGCTCAAGCATAGCGAACAACAGCTTGCCCTGGCCTCCAAGGTGTTCGATAGCAGTATTGAGGGGATCACGATCACTGATGCCAACGGGGTGATCCAGTCGGTCAACCGGGCCTTTACCCATATTACCGGTTACTCTCCGGAAGAGGCGGTGGGACAGCGGCCCAGCATTCTTAAGTCCGACCGGCATGATGACGCCTTTTACCAGGCTATGTGGCAGACCTTGCTCGTCAGTGGCCGTTGGGAGGGGGAAATCTGGAATCGAAAGAAAAACGGGGAGGTTTACCCCGAGTGGTTGACCATCACCGCCATCACCGATGACTACGGCCAGATTTCGCACCATGTCGCGGTGTTCCATGACAGAAGCGAGGTGCGGGGCTTCGAGGAGCAGCTCAGTTTTCAGGCCAACCATGACGGGTTGACCAGTCTGCCCAATCGTACCCTGTTCCTTGACCGTCTTGGCGTGGCTATTGGCCATGCCAAGACTCAGGAAAAGCTGGTCGCGGTCCTGACCATCGATCTTGACAATTTTAAGCATGTCAATGACAGCTTGGGCCATACGGTGGGAGACGTTCTGCTTCAGCTGGTAGCCAAACGACTCAAGGGGTGTTTGGAACCGGATATCACCGTTGCCCGTTTGGGCGGAGATGATTTTGCCGTTCTCATCGAACAGCTCTCTCATGAACAGGATGCGGTTCGGATTGCGCAAAGCATTATCACCGCCTTTGCTGCCCCTTTTAATCTGACGGTGTATGAGACTGTGGTGACGGTCAGCGTCGGTATCTCCTTTTATCCCGTCGACGGAGTTGATGTCGAAACCCTATTGAAGAACGCGGAACTGGCCATGTACCGGGCCAAGGAGGAAGGCAAGAACACCTATCAGATGTTTACCAAAGCCATGAACACCGAGGTGGTGCATCGCCTCTCCTTGGAGAACAGCTTGCGAAAGGCCCTGGCTCGGGAGGAGTTTCTGGTCTACTACCAGCCCAAGGTATCGCTGGTCACTGGCCGGATTGTCGGCATGGAGGCGTTGGTCCGCTGGCGGTCCATAGACGGACGTCTGATCTCGCCGCTGGACTTTATCCCCCTGGCCGAGGAAACCGGACTTATCGTGCCAATCGGCGAACAGGTGCTGCGTCAGGCATGTCTGGTCGCCAAGGGCTGGCTGCGAAATGACGATGATCGCCTATGCCTGTCGGTGAACCTCTCTCCCAAGCAGTTCATGCAGGAAGACCTACTCGCCACTGTGACCTCCATCCTTGCGGAAACCGGCTTCCCGCCCCAGCGGTTGGAGCTGGAGATTACAGAGAGTGCGGTCATGGCCAACGAGGAGGCGGCCATCGCCCTGCTGCTGAAACTCAAGGGGTTGGGAGTGCGGCTGGCCCTGGACGACTTCGGCACCGGTTATTCCTCGCTCCACTACCTGCGTAAGTTGCCCTTTGACACCATCAAGATGGACCGTTCCTTTGTGAAAGACCTGCCTCAGGATTCCAACAGTGCGGCCATCGCCATTACCATACTCACCCTGGCCCACAGTCTTGGGATGGAGGTGGTGGCGGAAGGGGTGGAGACCGAGGAGCAGCTGGAATTCCTGCGCAGCCGGAACTGCGCCGAGATCCAGGGGTTCCTGTTCAGCCCGCCGGTGCCGGCAGAGGCTTTTGGTGCCATGTTGTTGGATGACCGTACCCTTCCCTTGTCGTCAGACTGCCCATGAAGCTCACCGACCTGGACCTTGGCGAGCAGTTGAAGCTCACCGACCGGGAAATCCGGCGTCGGCTAGCCTTGTTTGCCATCACCCAGGAGGATATGGATACGCTGGTCGGAATGAAGCCGATGATCGCCGCCAATATCGAGGAGCTGGTGGAATCGTTTTACGCAAGGCAGGTGGAGGTGGAGGAGATTTCCCGGCTGATCGGCGATTCGGAAACCCTGGCCCGCCTGAAAAACCACCTGAGCCGTTACATTCTCACCCTGTTTGACGGGGAGTACGGCATGGAGTACGTTCTTTCCCGGCTGCGGATCGGCTTGGTGCACAAGCGCATCGGCGTGCCTCCCAAGCTCTATGTGCCTTCCTTGCGTGCCCTCTTCACCCTCCTGCGTCAGGTCCTACTCGTGGAAAACGGCGATTGCGGCGTCTGTCGGCGCAGGCTGGAGGCCCTGGAAAAGCTGATGCTCTTTGATCTGGAGTTGGTGTTTGATACCTATATCCACAGCCTGTTGGATGAGGTGGACCGGGGGAAGAAGGAGCTGGAGGAGTATGCGGAAAGCCTGGAGAAAACCGTAGCCCAGCGCACCGAGGAGCTGGCGCGGTTGGCCAGCAGGGACGGACTCACCGGCCTCTTGAATCAGCGCAGCTTCTACGAGGAATTGCGGCGGGAAATTGCTCGCACCCTGCGCACCGAGGGAGAAATGGCCCTGATCTACCTGGACCTGGATGGCTTCAAGGCGGTTAACGACAGCCAGGGGCACCGGCGTGGCGATGAGATTCTGATCGGGGTGGCCGAGGTGATCCGGCGGGTGGTGCGGGCCGAGGATATCCCTGTCCGATACGGCGGCGACGAATTCTGCATCATCCTGCCCCACAGTGGCACGGCCAATGCCCAGGAGGTGGCCCACCGGCTGATCAAGGCCTTTGACCAGGAGGCGCGACTCATGGGGGCGGGGGTTACTGTGAGTATCGGTATTGCCATCGGTGGGCACGCGGATCTGCGTGATGCCGACCTGCTGGTCAAAAACGCGGATGCTGCCATGTATCGTTCCAAAAAAATCACGGGACATGCCATTTCCATTGCCGGCGATCAGCTCCCCGCCGATCTGAAGCCGACGGAAATGAAGTAAGCTGCCCCAGAAAGTTGCGGGATTTCAGTCCGACCAGCCAGTTGGGTACGGGAGGTCGGTGCCGGGAATCAGGGGGTGGCGGTCTCGATGGTGCGGGGGCAGCGGAAGCGGAAGGTGGTTCCTTTTTCCGGCGAGGAGGTGAAGCTGACCTTGCCTTTCAGGTAGCGCTCGCCCAGCAGTTTCATGCTGTAGGTACCCAACCCCCGGCCCGAGTCCTTGGTGGAGAAGGAGCGTTGGAAGATTTGCAGTTGGACTTTCTCAGGCATACAGCTCTGATTGTGTGCCCAGAACTCCAGGTCGTTTCCGGCCTGCTCGCAGCCGATCCGGACCACACCCTCCGGGGGGGAGGCCTCGATGGCATTTTTGGTCATGTTGATCAGGATGCGGTGCAGGAGCCGCGGGTCGGTGAAAAATTCCGTTGCCACGGCATCACCACCAATTTCCACCCTGCTGGTCTGATCGTTGCCGGTATTGTTGTAAAAGGCAGCCACTTCGTCAAGCAGGGCGAGACTTTCGCAGGGTCCTGTCTGCAGGTGCAGGTCGTTGTTTTCCGCTGCAGCCAGGTCGCGCTGCGCCTCAACCTCGTTGGCCAGCCGATGTGCATAACGGTGGAGAACATCCTTGAACTGCTTCTCTTTTTCCGCCCCCAGCTCTTTTTCGCAGAGGGTCCGGCTCATGCCCACCATGCCGTTGGCAATATTGGCCACATCGTGAAAGAAGATGCGCTCCAGAGCCCGCCGCCTTTTTTCATGGGAAATGTCGGTGAGAAAGAAGAGGTGGAGGCTGTCGTCTCCGCCGGGAAAGGGCGCGGTCTGCACCCGGAAGTCAAAGGACTTGCCGCTGCCCTCCTGTCTGATCCGGCATTCCTGGGCGTCACCGTTTTCCGGCTGGTGCAGGAGGGGAGGGGGGGTGGCGTTGGCCGCGCCGCAAGTGGAGCAAAAGGCGGTGGTGCCGCACCCCAGAACGCTGTGCACGGCATGCTCGCAGGCCAAGGCGTCCCCCGGCTTTTTCCCCAGCACCTCGGTAAGGCAGGTTGCGCCCAGAAAATGCAGAAAGGAGTGATTGGCGAAGACGATCTGCCGGGTATGGTTGAGGACCAGGACAAAGTTGGGGAAACCATCCAGAACATCCAGCAGCTGGCGGTTGCGGCTGATCGCTTTGCTTTGGTTCTCGATTTCAACCTGAGAGCAGCGTGGTTGCTGGGATGTTTCGGAAGGGCAGAGGTGGTCGGTCATATTGGGAGGCAAGGTGTTTGACTGGTTGGGGTTTGGATACGGAGGGATTTTGCCGGGGTCGTGAGTTGTTGGATGCCGGTAATCTTATCCCTGCAATGTTTTTTTGCAAAGAAAAAACACTCCATTACTCCAATGGATCCGCGGAAAACAGCAGGGAAATTCTCAAAAATAGGGAGGCGTCCCTGGTTTTTTCCTGGGCGTAAGAGTAAGGTTTGTAGCGGGCCATGATGCAATATCCTTGTGCTGAAGTTAAGCGGTTTTGTTACGGGATATTGCAGTCATTGTACAGTGCTTGCGTACATAAATAAAGTCGAAATTACAATGAGTTGAGTTTTTCTATAGGCTCAACGGCTGCAATTCACCGGTAAATAGGCCACAGGCCTAGTTTCCCGGTGAATTGCATGGTTGGGCCATCGAATTTAATGACCCATGAATTTTAAAGCATGAATTATCATTTCTTTTTTTCTGTTCAATTCTAAGACATCTTCCGGTAAATTCATAAACTGGGTCAATTCTTCACGATTTGATAAATTGAGTTTGTTTGCTATTTGGAACTCAAGCACTACCTCAACGAAATTCTTGAGCTGGTATAAAAGGGTTTCAATATTTTGGTTGCTCCCCCCGGTATGGACAGCCTTGTTTCTATGGTCACGCAAATGGTTTAAGACTTGCCTTGCATATTCTCTCTCTTGAAAGAAAAATGAAGTACGTTTAACAGTGTCTTTATGGCTTTCGTTTTCATTAGTATTGGTTAGATATTCAAGAAGCCCCCACAACCTCACATAGCTACTTTCCAAATCTCGTATATCAAGGGCTTGGGCATATTGTTTTAATGCTGCCTCCATTTGATTTTTGAATTTATTTTTATTCAGCAAGCTCCTTACATTATCTTGAAATTTAGATAAGTTTACTTTTTCATTCTTAAGATCGAAAGCTTTAATGGGTCCGATATAGCCAGGCTCATAAAGCCAAGATTCTGTAGCAAGTTTGCCATTCGGTAAATGTATTGTGTGCAGTGGCCCAAAGGATATATTGTTTACGGGATCTCTGCGTCCAGATGAAATTCTAAACTGACCACGATTGTAAAAAAGGTTCCAGATGCCACGAATTATATCAATTGATTCAATAGCAATTGTGGACGCTTGAGAGTAGGACTTTGCTTTAACACTTGCTTTGAGATAAATATAATCCTTCGGATACTCTCCTGTAATCATGTGTGAGGCCGCTTTTCTGATTTTATTTTCGATTTCCTCGTTAAACTTTTTGGGCAAAGAAGAGTGGAAAGTAATTGTTACTCCGTTTACCTGAATTCGTTTCAATTTGATGAAGCGATTTATAGACAGAGTTGAAATTAATACAAATTTTTGAGGTTTCTGGATAAGGTATTCTTTCTCAAATTTACTTATTTCTTTTAGAAGCCCGTCAGAAGATATTTTTGCTTTCTTCGCTAAGCTAAAAGTAGCCTTGTGCACTATGTTATTTTTTTCAAATTCTGGAATAGTATCGCTTAAAGACACCATACTATTCAACACGACTATATATTCATTAAAGCCAAACCCCTCAAAGGATACCCTTCCATCTTGCCCAAGAGATTTACTTCCCTCTAAACGAACGGCAAGATGTTCAGGGTCATATCCTTTCAGCCATTTCGCAGACATATGTATTCCGATATTTTATTTATTGGCGACCAACCATTGATTATCAGGTCAAATTGCCCTGATAAGTTGATAATTCCCGCTAAAACGGGCATAATTGCCCTGCCCTGTTATTATCTGTTGTGCAACCTTTTTTGTCCGAATTTAAAAAGGGGGCAGATTTCTTTTTACCCTTATACTCCTCGCTTCATTCCCGGCCAGAGCTGGGTATGTAACTGAAGCTGGAGCCGGGCGGGGAGCGCATCGGCCATGAGCCACTGGGCCAGCAGGGCGGGCTCAAGGCGGCCGATCACCGGGGAGAGGATCAGCTTGGCCTTTTCGGCCAGGCGGTGGTCCTTCATTATTGTCTTGGCCCAGTCGTAATCGGCACGGGAACTCACCACAAACTTGATCTCATCATGGGGCATGAGCAAGGCAAGGTTGGCAAGGTCCATCTTCCCGGCCATGGTGCTGTCCGGGCATTTGAGGTCGACGATCTTCACCACCTCTTTCGGCACCCTCTCAATGCTGAGGCTGCCGTTGGTTTCCAGCAACACGGTGCGGCCTGCGGCAAGCAGAGCCTCCATGAGCGGGTAGATCCCTTCCTGGAGCAGGGGCTCGCCGCCGGTGATCTCGATCAGGGCGTTGGGGTATCGCGCTGCCTCGGTCAGCAGGGTGCTGAGCGGGGTTGGGGTGGCCGGTTCCTCATAGGTGTACTTGGCGTCGCAGTACGAGCAGCGCAGGTTGCAGCCGGAGAGACGGAAAAAAAGGCAGGGGTAGCCCGCAAAGGAAGACTCCCCCTGGATGCTGTAAAAAATCTCGGAAAGCTGAAGGGTAGGCTCAGCCTTCACGGTAGGTCACGCAGCAGTTCTCCGTTTCGCAGACCGTGACGCTGTAAGGCCGGTAGCGCTCACTGGTCAGCGACTCCCTAAGGCGGTCAAAGATGTAGGCGGCGATGTTTTCGGAAGAGGGGTTTTTTTTCTGAAAGGCCGGGAGTTCGTTGAGATTCTGGTGATCCAGCTCCTCCATGATCACGTTCACCGCTTTTTTCAGGTTTTTGAAATCGATCCCCATGCCCAGTTCGTCAAGCTCGGTGGCGCGGACCGTCACCTCCACCTGCCAGTTGTGGCCGTGCGGCCGTTCGCAGTTGCCGGGATAGTTGCGCAGATGGTGGCCCGAGGAAAAATGGGTGCGGGTGAAGATATCGTACATTGCAAAACCTCTTGAGTATGGGAAAAGTTCGTTTGTAAAAGTTTGCGGTCCGGGTACAATGTCCACTTGAAATGTGGCTGTTTTTTTACTATGTAATGGCACAGTTTTCGAAACATATCTATTCCCCCTGGGGAAGTCAACCGGTTCATGATTGCCGGGAGAATTTGCCGGCAGGTTTGGGCGCAAGCCCAGTCGGGCCAGGCAAGGAGACAGAACAATGGCTTTGATCGCGCCCCTTCGCGCCCTTCGATACAACCCGGCCAAGATTCAGCATCTGGAAGAGGTGGTCACCCCGCCCTATGACGTGATCGATCTGCAGGCCCAGGCCGCCTTTGCCTCCAAGAATCCTTACAACATGATCCACCTGGATCTGAGCAAGAATTTCAGCGCCGATCAGTTGACCGAGGCGAGGTATCGCCAGGCCAAGGAAACCTTTGCCAAGTGGCAGCAGGAAGGGGTGTTGGTTCGGGACAACGAGCCCACCATCTATCTTTACCATACCGAGTATTCCTTGCCTTCCGGTAAGCGCCTCACCCGTAAGGGGTTGCTCTGTCTGGTGCAATTGGCCGAGTTTGCCGAGGGTATCGTCAAGCCCCATGAGAAAACCTTTTCCGGCGTCACCTCCGACCGGCTCAGCCTGTTGGACACCTGCCATGCCCAGTTCAGCCCGATTTTTTCCCTGTACCCCGATGGTCAGGGGCAGATCATGGCCCTGCTGGAGGGCGGTCGCTCCGCAGAGCCGCTCGCCAGTGTTACCGATCATGACGGCTGCCACCACACTATCTGGGCGGTGACCGATCCGGCGATCCTTGCCCAGGTCCGCGCGCTGTTTGCGGAAAAATCCCTCTACATTGCCGACGGCCACCATCGCTACACCACAGCCCTCCAGTTCCGCGCCTTGATGCGGGAGCGGTTGGGCGCGGTTCCCAGCGACAGTCCCTACAACCATACGATGATGTATCTTTGCGGCATGGAAGACCCGGGCCTGTCCGTGCTCCCCACCCACCGGCTGGTCCGGATGCCCGTGGCCGTAGCCCTGGACGGGCTGATGGCCAAGCTGGAGCAGAGCTTTCTCATTGACGAGATCATTGACGGCTCCCGCGAGACCCTGATGACCGAGGTTCTCTCCCGCATGGCGGAAAACTCCGGCGCGGCCACGATGTTTGGCCTGTACCATCCCCAGGAGGATCGTTGCCTGCTCCTGACCCTGCGGGACGGCGTGATCGACGAGGCCCTTGGCACCAAGCAGCCCGCAGCCCTGCGCGAGCTGGACGTGGTTATCCTCTCCGACCTCATCATCGAGCGGCTGCTGCAGCTCGACCATGATCGGTGTGTGAAGGAAAGCCTGGTGGATTATTACAGCGATCCGGACACTGCCCTTGATGTGGCGATCAAGGAGGGAGAGAGCAACTCCGACCGTAGCCCGCTGCTCTTTTTGATGAACCCGACCCTGGTCTCCCAGGTGAAACGTGTAGCGGACGAGGGGCTGGTCATGCCGCACAAGTCCACCTATTTTTACCCCAAGTTGCTCACCGGTCTGTTGCTCAATAAGATCGTGCGCGAAGAGAAAATCCCCTCCTGATCCAAAACCGGATGGCCATTGCCGAGGAGCTCACCGAAGAGAGTTTGTTTGGTGGCAGGCTGCGCTGTCTGCAGCCCCGGCAGGGCTACCGGTTTTCCGTCGATGCCGTTCTCCTGGCCCATTTCCTCGCCCCGGAACCCGAGGCCCGCATCCTCGATCTGGGCGCCGGATGCGGGGTGGTCTCCCTGATTCTCTCCCATCGTTACCCCACGGTTAGCCTTGTCGCCCTTGAGGTCCAGCCGCGTCTGGCCGAGGTCATCCGCCAAAATGTGGCCAGCAACGATCTTAAAAACCGGCTCACGGTTATCGAGGGCGACTGTTGCCGGATTGCAACCTTGCTGCCCCAAGGCTCCTGCGACTGGGTGGCGGCAAATCCCCCCTACTACCCGACCGGAAGCGGTCGCCATCATCCGGAAACAGAACGGGCAAAGGCCCGGCACGAGGTCCTTGGCGGGATTGGTGAGATGGCTGAGGCTGCGGCTTTCGCTTTGAAGTCCGGAGGGAGGGCGGCCTTTGTTTATCCGGCCCGACGGGCTGAAATTCTGCTTGGCGTTTTGCGGGAAAATGGGCTGGAGCCGAGACGGTTGCAGAGGGTGCATCCCTATCCCGGTGCGGAGGCTGGGTTGGTGCTGGTGGAGGCGATGAAGGATGGGGGGGAAGATTTGACGGTTTTGCCGTCGTTTTTTATTTGTCAGGAGAAAGGTGGGGCATACACGGTGGAGATGGCTGCCATGTACGCGGGGTGAGGCGTGTCTTTTTCTTCTTTTGCTTGCCCAAAAGAAGAAACAAGAAAAAGGCACCCGTGTCACTTGTCCCGCCGTTGGCGGGATTCCCTGCGCTCCTCAAAGCTGCCGGGATGTTGCAAACTCGCTGCGCTCAAACAGTGCAACCTCCCTTTTCGGCAGCTTTTCCGGTGCTCGGCGGCGTGCCAATGGGAAATATTAGGAAAAGATCTTTACTCATTGAAAATAAGATAAAAAAAGGAGGGCAACGATGAAGATCACGATTATGGCGTGCAGCGGGACCCCGGAGGTTTTATGGAATGCCTTTCGGATGGGCAACCTGATGCTCGAAAAAATGGATGATGTTGCCATTTTTTTGAACGGGCCATCGGTTGGCTATGCCTCGCTGGCCACAGAGCAATATCCGCTTGTCGATCTCGCCAAACTTTTTACCCTTTCGGAAGGGGCGCTGCTGGCCTGAGGCAAACTCCTTGACCTCCACGGCGTGGAGGAAGGATATCACCAGCGGGCAAAGCAGAGCGACCTGTACCAGCTCATTGTCGAGAGCGACAGGTTCATTTCCTTCTGATCAGTTGCTTGCGCTCAACTCCGCCAGATGGATCCGGGCAAACTCAATGCTCGGGTCCAGATCAAGGGCCAACTCGAAATAGCGAGTCGCCTCTGCATTGTTGCCGAGCCTGCGGTGGTTGACCCCGAGGTTGGCGTAATCAATGGCCGAGGCCGGATTCAGCTCCACGGCCCGGTGGAAATGGGCGATGGCCGTTTCGTACTCATTTCGTTTGAAATGGCAGAATCCCAGCAGGTTGTGGATGTCCGGCCGCTCCTCGTCATACTCCGCCCCTTTGCGCAGGGCGACAATGGCCCGATCATACTCCCCCATATCCTTCAGACAATCGCCCAGATGGGAATAGATATAGGGGATATCCTCCTCTTCCGGTTGCAGGGTAAGCGCCCGCTCCAGATGGGCCGCGGCCGTGGCGAGTTCTCCCTGTGCTTGCATGTTCTTACCGAGATAATATTCCAGATAATAGGCATCCGGCAGGTATTGCTGCATCTTGAGAAGTTGGACGAGCTGCTCGTCCGGATCATCAATCCGCTCGGTCACCAGCTTGGCGGCAAACAGCCCCACGTTGTTGATCCGGGAGCGTTCCCGGAAATGGCATCCGGGGATGATGGTGTAGATCGCCGGGACCTGGAGTTTTTCGTGCATGGTGTTGACCACCAGCACCTCAAGGCCAAGGCGGGACAGGGCTGCCAGGCAATGGTCAATTTCGACCCGCATGTTTGGGTCGCTCAGTTGCGGCATCTCGTGGATGGAGATGGCTGCTTCCACCTCGGTGAGGTAGCGCACCTCATCCATGGACAGGGGTTTGGGCAACCCGCTGGCCACGTAGTTGGCCTGGGAGTTGAAATCCCCGGCCAGTTGGGCCACCTCGGTGATCGCCCGGATCAGGGCCTTTTCCGGGTCCGGGGTGGTGCCTGCCGTGTAGACGATCTCGCTGGTTTCCGGGAAAGTGGAGCGGTCGATGGCCAGCGCCGCCACCGTGGGGATGCCGGTGTCCAGGGTGAAGTCGTTGAGGTAGAGTTCGATGTTGTTTTTGCTGAATTTGTCCAGCAGCTCGCGGGCCACCGGATCGGTGACGGAGTCCGGGTCGATGGCCGGGGTGGCGAGGTGGTGGTGGTTGACCAGGGAGCAGACATGCCGCTCCACCAGTTCGCTGATCCCTTGGAGAATCGCCTCTTCAAAGGTGTTGCCCGCCGATGGCCCGTTGAATTCGTTGATCGCGTAAAACCAGCTGAAGGGCACCAGCAGCACCTCGCCGCTGTTGAGGTTGGTGGCCCAGGTCCACTGGATGGGGATGTCCTCGATGAGTCGCTCCAGGGTGGCGATGTCGGTCTGCTCGTCGTGCACCGAGAGCAGGAGGCGCACCAGGGGCAGAAGCGGCTGGCCGGATTTTTTGAGGTTGGCGTAGGTGTCGGTGATGAAGTTTTCTTCGTTCTGCTTGAAGGAAAAAAAGCTGAAGCGCTCGGCCAGTTCCATGCAGGCGCTGGCCTGGGACTGCTCCGGCGAACTGCCCTTGCCCATCTGCTTCTTGTTGCCGATTACTGCCTGGGCATCCTTGCCGCAGACGCTGAAATAGACCGGGATATCCAACCGGCCGTTGTCGATGCGGCGCACCTCCTGGAGGATGTCCAGCTTCACTTCGACCAATCTGGCCTTGAAGCGGTTCACCGTTTCGATAGGGCTGCAGACCTTGTCCTGGTCCAGGGTATAGTGTTTGAAACAGTCGGCGGGCCGGATGGGGGTGTTGTTCATGGGGGTACCTGTATCTAACGTCGTAAAAACAAGACAATATGTTGCATCGGAAGATGGGGATTATTCCCGACCGGTGGGTCGTTGTCAAGCAGAAGGCTCTGCTACAATGTAGGATATTTTGCGCGGCTAGAAAAAGAGGACCAGAATCCAGACCAGCGCCACGTTGGCCAGGGCGAGGAACACGGCGGCCGAGCCCATGTCCTTGGCCCGTCCAGACAGGGTGTGGTGTTCGGTGCCGAAACGGTCCACCACCGCTTCGATGGCGCTGTTGAGAATCTCGACGATCAGCACCAAAAAGAGCGAGCCGAGGAGCAGCGCCTTTTCAGGCCCGGTCTTCCCAAGCCAGAGGGCAAGGGGCGCCAGGATTAGGCAGAGGCCAAGTTCTTGCTGAAAGGCTTTTTCGTGCTTCAGGGTGGCGGCGAGTCCTGCCATGGACCAGCCGAAGGCGTTGCGTAGGCGGGTGAGGCCAGCGCCGCTTTTTTTGTCCATGGTGCTCTCCTAAGGTGTTGCTGTCAATGCCAATGGCTGGGGCGGCCCTGGCGAGGTTTTCTTGCCGGAAGCCGCAAAAACTGTCACAATATAGCAGGGATATAGAAAAAGTCCATCCCCGGCTTTTTTTGTTTCGGAGCATTCCCGTTGCCACCACGATGCACGGCCTGTTTAGCCTTCTGCGGCTCTCAGGAATAAAGATAAAGACCATAAAGGAGCAAAGTCATGGCTGATTGCGAGATATTTAAGGAAGTGAAGGATTTTTACCGAATTATCCCCTTGCAGATGCTGCGGCGTACCCCGGGGGTATTTTTCGACAATGTGCCCATGGGTTGTCTGCCCCGGATCGACGCGATCGACCGGGTGTTGCACGAAAAGAGCGCGGTTTCCCCAGGTCCGGTGGGCGAGGTGGTCCGACCATGGTATATGCATCCCCACCAGGACGACAACCTCATCGTTCTTTATGGCACGCGGCAGGTGGATATCTATCTTGAGGCGTACGGCATGGAGAGTTTCACCGTCACCCCCAGCCAGATTATGCAGGGCGGCAAGGTCCTGCTCGACGAGCCCGCCATGCTGGTCTGGCCAAGGTACGTGTTTCACCGTATCGTCAGCGGGGTGGAGGGCTCGGCCTCGCTCAATTTCGCCGTGCATTACGAGGGGATTGATATGCGGACCAATTTTAACATCTACGACCTGGATACGGCCACCGGTGCGTACCGGATGATCCGCGAAGGGTTCCGGGATCAGGGGAAATAGTTCGGCTCTTACATAATAAAGGAGAAAATCATGGCAATGCCAACGGTGGACCAGGATCTGTGTATCGGTTGCGGGGTGTGTGCGGAGTTGTGCCCGGCGGTGTTTGAGCTGCGGGATGATAAATCGTGGGTGATCGGCCCGGACCAATGCCATACCTGCGATTGCGAAGAGGCCGTGGGCTCATGCCCGGTCAGCGCCATTGAAATCCGGTAACTGTCCAGCAGCATCCATCTGCTTCGCAGTCTCACCGCGTTCGCTTAGCTGTCATCGGCCTGCTCGTGTGCAATAGCACACTTCGCAGACCTCTTCCGCGCATCTGTGGTACTGCTGAACAGTTACCTGTCCTGGATAGTTGCCAAATCCGGGAGCCTATTTCCAGTCTTACTGTCCTTACTGATCCAGAATTTCCCGGACTTTCTGCAACAGCTTCGTGGGGGAAAGGGGCTTGGCCAGCAGGGGCGCGGTGTCTCCCATCATGGCCTTTTCGCGGAGCATGTCCGGCGCGTAGCCGCTCATGAAGATCGTTTTGATCCCAGGTTGGATTTTGTTGATCGCCTCATAGGCTTCCTGGCCGTTCATTTTCGGCATGATGATGTCGAAAAGCAGCAGTTGGATGCGGCTCTGGTTTTCTTTAAATTTTTGTACTGCCTCCTCACCGTCCACCGCTTCGATTACTGTGTAGCCGAACCGGGTAAGTGCTGTTCTGGCAAGGACCCGCAGGGATTCATCGTCCTCCGCCACCAGGATTGTCTCCGTGCCGCGGGCTGGGACTTCCTCCTCATCCAGGATTGTCTCTTTCTGCGGGTTCGCGACGATCAAGGGCAGGTAAATTCGGAAGGTAGCGCCCCTGCCGGGCTCACTGTATACATTGATGTAGCCCTCGTGCTGCTTGATGATCCCATAAACCACGGCCAGCCCCAGTCCGGTGCCTTTGCCCACGCCTTTGGTGGTAAAGAACGGCTCGAAGATCCGGTTGCGGGTTTCTTCATCCATGCCGAATCCGCTGTCGGCGACAGTGAGCAGCGCATAGGGGCCGGGCTTGCCAAAGCCATGGGCCACAGTGAAATCCCGGGTCAGGATCGTCTGTTCCGCTGTGATACTGAAAATGCCGCCCTTGGGCATGGCATCTCTGGCGTTGGTGGCGAAGTTCATCAGTACCTGTTCCAGCTGGTGGCTGTCGGCAAAAATGGTGAGCGGTTGGTCCGGAAGCCGGGTTTCGCAGGCGATGTCTTCGCCGATCACCCGAACGATGAATTTTTCCACCGTTTTGATAATCCCGATCAGGTCCACGGGCGTGCGCTCGCTGATCTGTTTGCGGCTGAACAGGAGGAGATCCTTGGTGAGACGGGCGGCCCGGTCGGCTCCTTCCAGCATATGCTGGATGTTCAGGCGCTGGGGGTCGTCCGTGGTCATGCCCATGAGGGCCATCTGGCCGTAACCGATGATGGCCATGAGGATGTTGTTGAAGTCGTGGGCAATGCCCCCGGCCAGAGTGCCGATGGATTCCATCTTTACGGCATGGCGCATCTGGTTTTCCAGCTGCCGGTGTTCGTTGATGTCGAGGCAGGAGCCGATATAGCCGGAGAAGGCGCCGGAGGCATCGTAGCGCGGTTGGCCCTGGTCCAGAATCCAACGGTATTCGCCGTCGTGCCGCCGGAGGCGGTATTCCATGACAAATGGCTGCCGAGCCTCGAAGGCCTCGGTGTAGATGTGCAGGCAACGCGCCAGATCATCGGGATGCACCCCGCCGGTCCAGCCGTCGCCCATCTCCTCTTCCAGGCTGCGGCTGGTGAAGGTCAGCCAGGGCTTGTTGAACCAGATGCAGCCTTTGTCAAGGCCGGACATCCAGATCAGGGCAGGCGAGGTGTTGGCAACGGTGGCGAAGAGCTGTTGTGATTCGCGCAGCGCCGTCTCGGCTTCACGACGACTCTCTTCCTGCTCTGCGAATTCCAGGGCAAAGGAGATGTCGCGGGCCAGTTCATCAAGCAATCTGATTTCGTTTGTATTGAAAAAATGGGGTTCGTCGGCATAGAAGCTGATGGCCCCCCGAACCGTGTCGAAGACGATAAGCGGGAAGGCCGCCGAGGAGCGGTAGCCGCGTTGCAGCGCATCGGCCCGCCAGGGGACCATACAGTCATCATGTTCGATATCGTTCGCGACGCTGTACCGGCCTTCTCGGATGGCCGATCCTGTCGGCCCCTGATCGGAGGGGGCATTACCCAGGGTGATGCAGAGCCTGGCGAGGTAGCCGTCATCCATCCCGGCGCTTGCCGCCTGGATGATGGCCTCCGAGGCCTTGTCAAGCAGGCCGATCCAGGCCAGGCGAAACCCGCCGTCCTCCACGGCAATGCGGCAGGCTTCTTGGAACACCGTCTGCGGGTCGCGGACTCGGACGATGGTCTGGTTGATGTTGCTCAACACAGCATAGACGCGGTTCAGTTTTTTGAGCGCGGTTGCAGTCTCAAGCCGTTCCTGGAAGAAAGCCATGCGCTGGCGTTGCCAGACAAAGGCCATGATTGCGCCGACCCCGAAGAGTAAGACAACGACAAACCCGCCCATGATCCACAAATGTTCCCGCAGCGGCGCGTAGGCTTCCGAGATGTCTATTTTGCTTACCAGAGACCAGGGCGAATCCGGGACGGGTCGCACATCGGCGATCACCGGCACGCCGCGATAGTCATGGCCTTTGGCGACCCCGGTTTGGCCCAGGGCCGCACGGGCGGCGGGAAGATCGGTCTGGCTCAACGGGAATCGCAGGGTCAGGGCGGCATTTTTTCGGAATCTGAGCTCGTTTAAAAAGACAACCTCTTGGCCCTCCCGGCGGATCAGCAGGGTTTCCGCCGTCCGGCTGGGGATGGGCCAGCGCTGGAGAAAGGGATAGAGATACTGCTCCGGATCAATGCGCAGGGAGATAAAACCCAGTGTCCGGTTGCTGTTCTGCCGGTCGAGGATGGGGACATTGAGGGCAAGGTGGACGCGATGATCGATGTCGCTTCGGTAAAAATCAGAAAATGCCGGCTGACCGGATTGCAGGATTTCGGACAGCATTTTCAGCTCGCCGGTACTGGCCGGGCCCAGATTCCTTGGCACCGACAGACGGGTTATCCCGTTGGTGTCGAGGAGACGGACCTGATCATACTGAGAGTGCGCCCGGAATTTGTCCAGCCATTCCTGAAGATTTTGGCCATTGGCAGTGTCCTCCGGGTTTTCCAGGTGGCGGCGGACAAGGGCGGCAAAGGAGAAGTTGTCGGACAGGAGAATGGCATCCCCCTTTCGTTCCCTGCGATACTGTGTCAACTCGTGGATCTTCAGTTCGGCGATGGCCGAAAGTTGGCGTCCCACCTCGGTGCGGTGGTTCTGTTCGTGGTTCCGGTAGGTGAGAAAACCGGCAATGACGATGGCCGCCGCCAGGAAGAAAAAAATCAGGATGAAGGTATACAAGGCGCGGGGGGGTGATTCGGCTTGCAGGCGGGCCAGCCAGGCAGGCGGCAGGGCAAGGGCGAGCAGGCCGCTCCCCAGAAACATGAAGGCCATGCTGGTCAGGGCTGCGGGCGGAATGTAGGAACTGCCGTAGAGTAATGGCGCCCCATAGGCATAGGCCAGAACGAAGACGAAACCGCTCCCGGCCAGAAGAGCGGCGAGCATGCCTGCCACCATGGCTGACATGCGGTGTTTGGCAGAAGAGGCAAGAAACGAGAGGGAGGCAAGCAAAAGGCAGACGGCGGTGGCCGGAGACATCTGGCCGATGGGTGTTTCTCCTGCGGGGTGAATGATCGTTATGCCTGGGTGTTCCGCTTCCAGATGTATGCCCTTAAAGGATAGGACCAAGAGCAGCAGGGCGATCATCGCCCCTGTCGAGGTGATCGCCAAGCCTGTCCAATACGCTCCGCGTTGCGGAGGGAAGGAGCGGAGGGAGAGCGCCACGGCGTAGAGCACGAACAAGAGGGCCGTGCTTGGCGCCACCGGGATAGTGCCGGAGCCGAGGCTGGAGAGAAAAGGTGAGCCAAGAACCCAGCCGAGAAGAGCGATTCCTCCCATAAGGGCCACAAATCCGGCGCAGATGCGAACGAGGAGTTGAAAGGGGACCGGTTCTTGAATAATGGGTAGAGGGGAAGATGTTTTCATTTAACCATGATGGCACAAAGGTTGGGATAATGTCAATCCGTCTCGACCAGGGGATTATTTCTTTTCGTTTGTTGGCTATGGTTCAAATTCTTCATTCAGGCTCGGCAGCTCGATGGATACATCCCGTAAGGCATGGCTCTGGCAGGAAAGCCGCCAGCCTGCACCGATCAACGCTTTCCCGAGGCGGTTGATCTCCGCGGGCCGCACCGGGCTTAAGTGGGCCGCGCCCTCAAGCACCCGGAACCGGCAGCGCCCGCAGGCGGCCTTGCCGCCGCAGAGCGTCTGGATGGGGATATTTTGCATCAGATAGTTGTTGAGCAGGCTGAAGGCCGGGTTGACCGTTACCGTGAGTGCGCGGTTGGCGATGAATACCAGGGGCTGGTTCGGCATGGTGGTGCTCCTTACTGCACGGTGGGCGAGGCCTCCGGGTTGAAGGGGTTAGTCCGCACCGACAGGGAGTAGAGGTAGGGGTAGTTGTGCCTCAGGTAGGCCATGTAGGGTAGCCATTGCCGGACCAGCGAGTTGTAGGCCCGGTTGAGGTCCCCGCCCAGGTGCTTGTGGTCCGGCGGCGGGATGTTGACCAGATCGTCCCGGGCTGAAAGCTCTTCGGTGAGGTGGAACACCGCCTGGAGATGGCCGGTGAAATTTTCCTGTTCCAGGGTGATGGGGTTTTCCAGCAGGGAGACCAGGGATTGGCGTCGCGAGGCGAGAAACTCATGCAACCGCGCCAGATCAACTTTGGTCACATCAACCTTAAAGACATGGGGGTGGATGCCCTTGTCCGCCTGCTGAAAATCCCGTTCCGCCCAGTGGTCCTTGATGGCAAGATGATTCCGGAATTGGTCCAAGCTTGGGTCTGCCTGGGCGCAGATGGAGAGGAGTTTGGTGCCCACCTCGCTGAAATAGACGCCGATGATCAGATGCATTTTTTTGTGGCGGGCCTCAAGTTCGTGCCGGCTGAGCATGATCTCCGTGGCATAGGCGACCACGCCCAGAAAAGCCCCGGTTCCCAAGAGGATGAGGGCAACGGCCAGCATCTTACCGGTCTGGGTAACAGGGTAGATGTCGCCGTAGCCGACGGTGGCGATGGTGACGATGTTGAAGTAAAAGGCATCGGCCAGCGAGAGATTTTCAATGAGCATGAAGCCTACGGTGCCGGAGATCATGATCAGCACCAGGGCGGCCAGGAAGAAGCGGAGGCGGAAGTGGAGATGGTTCATGGCGTGTCCTGTGTGGGTTGGGATGGCGCGGTGCGCAGGGTGAGAACCGCGATCTCGCCGGGGCAGTTAAAGCGTAGCGGCGCGCCGGAAGCCCCGACCCCCCGGCTGGTGAATCCCTGCATGCCCTGGTATTGCCAGCACCCCTTGGCGGTGAAGCGGGGGGCGCGGCTGTTGGTGTAGATAGGTGTGCCCGAGCTCAGGCAGATCTGGCCGCCGTGGGTATGGCCGCAGAGGTACAGAGCCGCCTGATGCCGGGCCGCTTCTTGGTAGGCCTCGGGCGAGTGGGCGAGCAGGATGCTGAAGGCGTCGGGCGGCACGGTGCTGAAGGCTTTGGCCGGATCGTGGGTTTTGTAGTAGTTTGGGTCGTCGATGCCCGCCAGCCAGAGGCTCTCACCACCCTGTTCGATCAGGGTTGCATCGTTGACCAGCATCAGCATCCCCGCTTCTTCGAAATCCGGGACCATCTCGATGCAGTCGTGGTTGCCCAACACCCCGAAAATTCCGTGCGTGGCTTGGATATGCGGCAGTAGGCGGCGCAGGTTCCTTAGGCTTGGGGCGATGGGGCCGTAGGTTTCCATGCGGATATCGCCGCCAATCAGGCAGAGATCGAAGCTCCGTTGGTCGATCAGGGCGAGGACGAGATCAACCAGTCCCGGCAGACCGTCGAGATGCAGATCGGTGAGCAGCAGGATGGTAAAGCCCTCAAAGGGTTTGGGCAGGGCGGGACAGATGATTTCGTGTTCAGTCAGTTCCGGCTTGAGGGCGTTGGCAATGCCCTCATCGTAGCGGCCCAGGAGCCGGAAGGCAGTACCCACCAATACCCGGTTGTAGATCAGGGAGGACAGGTTGAACCAGACATGCCAGCGGGCTAGGGGCTGGTGGCATGAGCGCCATTCGCGCAGCCGTACTGTGGAGCGGACAAAACGCGGATAGTTTTCCATGGGGGGCCGGACGATGACATATTTCCAGAACCGGGCGCCGGCATGGGCCACCGGTACGAAGATGATCAGGGCCAGAAGCGCTTGCCAGAGAGGGGTCTGCATCCGTCCGGCCAGATAGAGGGCGGGCAGGCCTGCTTCGAAAATCTGATCTAGCCCGAAGACCGATTCGCCGCTGGCCAGGTGCAGTCTCCGTTTGATGAAGCTGGAAAGCAGATCGCCTGCCATGAGCAGGGCTGCGGCACACGTTGCTGTTTGCCAGGAAACCCCAAGCAGCGGGAAGGCCAGGGTGCCGCCGAGGAGGCTGGCCATAATGCCCCGGATAGTTTTGTGGGGGCCAAAGAGTGGTCGGTCGTCGAACCAGGTGCAGCCGTAGTCAACTGGCTGGGCCAGGCGGTCGCCGAGGGCAAGGCTGGCCAAGGGCGGGAGCAAATTGCCCCAGAAGAGAAAACAAAGGATTTTGATGGCGGCGATCATTTCGGCTTAGCGCAGGGGCGGGTTGAAATAGCCGAAGCGCAACCGGGGAAAACGTTTTTTTAGCTCCCGCAGCCAGGCGCGGATGCCCATGGGCGCGCCAGTTTCCTTGAATTCCAGGGCGTCAAAATACCAGTCCGGGTCCATGTTGAGATTGCGGAGCTGGAGGAAATCCGGTTGGTATTCACCGATCAGCTCACACAGGGCGGCAAACTCCGTTGGGTCGTCGCTGAAGCCGGGCAGGATGAAATAGTTGAGCGAGACAAAGCGGCCATGCTGCTTCATGATCCGGATCGACTGCTTGACCGAATCAAAATTGAATCCCTTGGGCCGGTAATAGCGCTGGTGGTAAACGGGTTGCGCGCTGTTCATGCTGACCCGCAGGCTGTCCAGTCCGGCATGGGCCAGGCGGGCCACGGCCTCGGGCAGGGAGGCGTTGCTGTTGAGGTTGATGGTGCCCTGGTCGGTCTGCTTGCGGATCAGGAGGATGGCCGTTTCGATGGTGTCGGCCTGGAGCAGGGGTTCGCCCTCGCAGCCCTGGCCGAAGCTCGCCACCCCGCCCTTGACCGATTTGAGATGCGGTACCGCGATCTCGGCGATCTCCTTGGGCGTGGGGACAAAATTGATCCGATCCTGGGTGGAGGGGCAGCAGCCCGAGGGCTGGAGCGAGATGCAGCCCAGACATTGGGCGTTACACACCGGCGAGGTGGGCAGGGGCGCCTCGAACTGGCGGAGGAAGTAGTTGATCGCCGCCGGGCAGCGGTAGGTGAGGCAGCACTTGCCCAGATGCTGGATGAGCCGGTTCTGCTCGTTTTGCCTCAGCCACTGTTCGGTGCGGCGGGCAAGTTTCTCCGGCTGGAAGCGGTTCATCTCCTGGCGTTTGTCCGGATCGCTCCTGAAGGCGCTGACCCAGAATTGGCCGTCAAGCCAGCCTACGGCGGTGTAAGCGAAAAGCGGCAGAGGGGCCAGATCTGCGTTTGATTTTTCAAATCCGGCCCAGTGGATGGCGGTATGGGCCGGGGACATGAAGGCCGCCACCGCCTGGAGTCCGGCGTCCGGGTCCACGGGGTTTTCCGCCACCAGCAGCGGCTCGCCGGTGTCCGGGTCGATGCCCACCGGCAAACGGCCAGGGAGCACGAAGATATCGCTGCCTTCGGGCAGGGGGATGAGGTCTTCGAGGCTGGGCCGGGAAAAATGGCTGCCGCTGCGGCCCGCCATTTTGAGTTCTGGATAATCCGTGATCTCGCCTGCGGCGTTGGCAAAGACCAGGCTGGGGGGGGTGGTTGGGTGTTTGCTTGGGGTCATGGTGCGCAGGTCTGGTCGTGAGAGATTTGTTTTGTCCGTTGATCCACGGATGATCGTGCTCACTGTCGTATAATCTATGCCCGGATATTCGGCTATCTCTTTTGGCAGGCAGCCATGGGTCAATCGCGCGGTCGAACCCCTTGCGTTTTGGCGTGGAGCTTTTCCGCCAATTCCTGATGTTCTTTGGTCTCTTGGGCGAGAGAAGTCATGACGCTGCGGGCCTTTTCCGTTATCCCGACAAAATGCAAGAAGACCTCCTTTTCGATCAGGTTTCGTTCCAGCTCAATGGTGCAGAGCAAAGCCTGACGGGCGTTAAAGCCATCCGTCTCCGCCTGCTTGATCTTTTTTTCAATGTTGTGCACAAAGGTTTCCAGGTGAGAGGGTTTGACGCGGCCTTCGCGGAAGTGCACCACTTTTTTTTCGCTCGCGACATGGAGCTGTTCGACCCAGCCGGCATGTTTCTGTTCTTCCATGGCCAGCTTGTGCCATAACTTTTCATACTCTGGAAATTTTTTGGCAAAGATCTGGTAGAGTGTGGCCAGCAGGGTTTCCTGCTGCAACATCAGGTCGATAATTTTGTCTTGGTATGGTTTGAGTAAGTGCTCTTTTGTCATGGTCTGGGGTCAGGTCTTGAAATATTATTTTTTTCCATCGATCCCTTGATGATCTTGCTCACGGTCGTGTAATGGATGCCCAAATGTTCGGCTATCTCTTTCAGCAGGTAGCCATGGGCGACATGCGCCTCCGCTACTCTGCGGTTCCGATCTGTCTTGTTGTTGTATGTCGTGAACAGCTCATCAAGCGGCGGACGTGCTATGTATCTCTGCTTGCGCGGTACCTCCGGAGCGTGTTGTTTTTCCTTGAACAGACCGTTCAGTTTGCCCGCGAACGCAGCGCTTCCCAAGAAAGATTGTCCGTGCAGGGTATTCCAGAGAGGTTCGGATTGCAACTCTTCCGCGATAAAGTGCCGGTATTGAACTTTTGCCTGGGTGCGGTTCCGGGAAAATTGCCCCAACACCCAAGTGGTTGTCAAGAAATCCGCCGCACCGTCGGCGTCCAGAGTTCCACGGCAACTGCTCCAGGGCCATGCTTCTGGCTGGGCAACGATGCCTGCCGCGACGGGATTGAGCACAATATAACGGCATAACTCCAGCAGGTGGGCATCTTTTTCAATGAGGATCGCTTTGTAGCGCCCTTGGAAAACATGGCCCACCCGATCATGCTGTCGGTTAAAGGCCTGGGTGTACATCCCGTTTAGTTGGCGCATCCCCGATGACAGGTTTGGATCAAGGGTTTCCAGGAGGAGATGATAGTGGTTGTCCATCAGGCAGTAGGCGTGGCAGACCCAGTTGTAGCGATGGACTGTGTTAGAGAGGATCGCGAGAAACCGCTCCCGGTCAGAGTCATCAATGAAGATATCCTGCCGGGCGTTGCCGCGTGAGGTCACATGGTAAACAGCTTCTGGGAATTCTAATCGTAAAGGACGCGCCATAATGGTGCCACCATAACACGGTAAAACTTATAATTCAAGACCTGACCCCCAATATATGCAATATATGTGTGACCCCAATATATGTGTATGCGCTTGCAATTTGAATTCACCGGCAACCGTTCGTCAACTATGCGGCTTTCCCTACAAAAGGCTGCCCCGAGGATTTTCGATACTCAGGACAGCTCCTTAAAATTCAACATTTCTCCGCCCCGGCGGAATTCGGTTTACTTGACATCGTAACTCACCAACTCAGTCGTGCCATCCGAACTTGTCGATTTGACCCAGCCCACGCCGGAGACATGCCATGTTGTCATCGTTTGCGTGGACCCTGGCACGGGGTAAGTGGTGCTTGGTGTGGAAGGACAAGACATGGTTCCTGTTGCTGGGCCAGCTACTAGTACCCCTTGAACCTTTACTGCATTGAAGGTCCCTGCGGGTACGGTCACCGTTTCCTGGCCCAACACCTCAAAAGACTGGGTTTGAGTCATCACCGTAGTCATTGTACATCCTCCCTCGAGTTGCGTAACGCCTGTGTTTTGTGTGCTTCCAGATTCCCTATACCCCACGGTAAAGGTGGATGGGTTGACCAACAACGCCGGGCTGTTGGAAACCGAAGTGGTCGTGCCCATTGATGTTACCCTTGATTCCGCCATCTTTGCCTGGTTGCCGTTGACCAGATAATCCTGCGTTAGGCTCGTGGGATAAGCCCCTGACCATGTCGATGAAGTAGTGACGTTCGAGCCATTCCCGCTTGTGACAACGACGTCCTCGGTAAAGCTGCCGATCGCAGGACCAGAAACGGCATATTTCCAGGTGCTGCCCGGGGTTGAGGGAAAAAAGGAACCGGCGCCTGTTGACCCTGTTCCGGTCGTTCCAGGGACAGTGGTGCCAGGTGCAGCATGGGTGGCTTCCCACGCGGTAATGGTACTCTCCAGGTCCATCACATGGCAAATGGGAGACAAGGCATTGCCGGTAATCGGACCCAAAATATACACCATCCCGTTCGTGTCGACAGCCAAGAGGGTAGTACCGCCCCCATACAACCGGTAGTTATATTGAAGATATTCTGCGGTCGTGGCCGTGCCGCTGAAAACGTCGGGAAACATCGCTTCGGCCCAGGCGAAGAAACGATCATTCGAGATTGACGATGCCAAAGCATTCGTGCTGAATGCACCAAGCACCAGACTCAAGGCCAACACCGCGACCAGCGAACGAAAATAACGAGACAGTTTCATGATGGTGGGTTCCCCTTTAGTTTCATTGTTATTCCGCCGTTTGATTCGGCGAACGATAGCCTGCTGCAACAACCCAGAGTTAATCGACTCATCAACAACGTCCCGTTGATTACGTAGCAGATGTTTCATTCACCGCCTGATAGCGCACTCCGATCAGGATCAGAATGGCGTGAAACGAAGAGTCCCGTTCACTGTCATTAACTCCCGATAACCATCAATCAATTGTGTGTTTGCAAAACTCAAGGTTCCAGTGGAACTGACAAAGGTCACGCCTAAGTCTGAGCACATTGGGGTATTGGTAGAATTATACCCATATCGCGGTGGAGTTAAAAAACAATAAGAGATACTTTCGTCACGATTAAGTTTTTTCAAAAAATATCCTTTCGCATAACCACAGGAGAATGCAGTGTCAAATTGGACGTTGTTTAATATTAACGCGTCGTCAGAATTTGAATAACTTGCAGATATATGAAACGCAGCAATACTCTCGTCAACTGATGGCCATATCGGCCGAAGCATAAAATCAGCTATGTGATAGCCGTTAATAACCCTAGTGCCGAGGGAGCTAAACATAGTATCCGATGATTGAAAATAAAGTGTAGTTGCCATCGTGAGGGGGAGCCCGTTAGCGCAGCCGTGGATCCCTACTGGCTTTGAAAAAGTAATTTCGCCATCTCCAGTTCCGCCTGTGTTAGGCGTTGGCGTTATGCATACTCCGTTCTGTAGCACCTGAGGTGCCGTACAAGTAGGCGTTTGCGTAGTGTCACCGCTCCCAGTCAAAGGCGTTCCTGTGGCAGTAATTGTTCCCCCCATGCCAATATTGCCAATGTTACTCCCCGCAGCGTCCGCGCCAGCTATATTGGCGACGCCAGGGGAGCTCCCCGCAACGATTGCATCGGCATAGGCTGCACAATACACGTTGGTATACAACGCGGGCGTCCCAACATAGCAGGTGTTATACGCAGATTGCCAGGCAGTGGTGTCAGGCGCAGCATGGGTGGCTTCCCACGCGGTAATGGTACTCTCCAGGTCTGTCACATAGCAAATGGGAGACAAGGTATTGCCGGTAATCGGGCCCAAAATATACACCATCCCGCTTGTATCGACGGCCAAGAGGGTAGTACCCCCCCCATACAACCGGTAGTTATATTGAAGATATTCTGCAGTCGTGGCCGTGCCGCTGAAAACGTCGGGAAACATCGCTTCGGCCCAGGCGAAGAAACGATCATTCGAGATTGATGTTGCCAAGGCATTCGTGCTGAATGCACCAAGCAACAGACTCAAAGCCAACACTGCGACCAGCGAACGAAAATAACGAGACAGCTTCATGGTGGGTTCCCCGCCTTTAAATATTGGTGGTGATAGATGGTACGCTTGCGATTTTTTTGGTAAAGTTCAGGTTGGTGACCCTATGAGATTTATCATCGAATTTGACGTATGGAAAAAAAGAGTTGAGGACAGGATTCTCTCACCCCATCCAACGAGAATCAGCGGCCTTCCCTGAAAAGAAATTCTTCCTTGAGCCGTTTGTCGTACTTCCCATGCGTCAACCGTATTGACAATACTGAAAAAATACGGGTCACCCAATTTTGATGGCCGATAAACAAGGTCGATGTAAATTCACTTGACACAACACCTCTTGCCAACGAAGATTGCTAATCTTTTATTCGTTTGGCGTTGTTCTGTATATACGCAAACATACGTATACGCTCAAATTCGCTGCAATTCATTAAGGGTTGGGGATGGAAACACTTTCTCACCACGACATCCTGGCCCTGAACCGCGCCATCGAGGAGATTTACGCCGCCCGCGATATGGAGTCGTTTTACAGGGCGGTGTTCAGCGCCATCCATGGCATGATCCCGTACGAACTGTGCAGTTGTAATGATGTAAGTCTCCACCCCACTCGCGTCCTGAGTTGGATCATGAGTTCACAGGAGCACGACACCATCGCCAGAAAATTTCTGCCTGCACTCAACACCCATCTCCAGGAACATCCTTTATTTCCCCATTGGCTTTCCGGGGAGGTGGTGAAAACCGCGGACTATGCCTCCAGGAATCAATTCAAGGCCACAGGCGTTTACAACGAATATTACTGGCACCTAGATACTGAAACGCAGATCTGGTTCTCTCTGCCGGTCTCCCAGGAGAATGTAGCGGTCTTCGCTTTGAGCAGGAGAACTACGGATTTTTCCGAGAGGGACAGGCTTGCCTTGACCTTTCTGAAGCCCCACCTGATCGGCTCCCTGAGAAATGTGCGGGAGCTTGGCAACATACGGCTTGAGAGAGACCTTTTGCAAAGGGGGGCGGAAGCGGAGAACCAGGGGGTTATTCTCTGTCACGCCGACGGGATGATCTTGTGCATCTCCGCTGTTGCCAGGGAAATGCTTGAAAAATACTTTGATGCGCGTCTTGTGGAAGGCAATACCCTGCCTGGAAGTCTTTGGGCATGGTTTAAAACAGAGACGCTTTCTTCTTTACCAAAGCGGGTGGAACGGGAGCCGCTTACCGTGGTGAAGGAAGGCAAGAGCCTGACGATAAAGCTTTTGAACGACTTTACCACCGGGGACTATATCCTCTTTATGGTCGAGACGAACTCCGCTGTACAATGGCAAAATCTGCAAGGATACGGTCTTACCGGCCGCGAGTCCGAGGTTTTGCGCTGGCTTGCAAAAGGAAAGACGAATGGGGAGATTGCCACGATCCTGGGCATGAGCAAGCGCACGGCGGAAAAACATCTGGAACATATCTTCACCAAACTCGGCGTGGAAACACGGGGAGCCGCAGCAGCAGCCATCAGGAAAGGATGATCGCCACCTCCAAAAGCCTCCCGCAGGAAAACGGATTGATGCAGCACAAAGAACTGGAAATAAACGGTCAGAGGGTTGCCTACTACGAAAGTGACGGGAAGGGATCGCCTGTCCTTTTCATCCACGGAAATTCGCTGTCCTCCCTCTCCTTTGCAAGACAGCTTGCCAGCCCACTTGGGAAAAACCACCGCCTTGTCGCCTTGGATCTTCCGGGGCACGGCAGGTCTGCACCTGCACAAGATCCGCGAGTCACCTACACCGTCCCCGGCTACGCCAAAATAGTTGCTGGCTTCGCCAAGGCCCTTGCCCTTGACAGGGCAGTGCTTGTCGGCTGGTCTCTGGGGGGGCATGTTCTCCTGGAGGCAAGCGAGCAGTTGCAAAACTCCCCTGGTCTCATGCTTTTTGGCACGCCGCCGGTGGGCAAGCCCATGGCTGCTGAGGCCTTCCTCCCGTGCCCTACAATGGGACTGATGTTCACAAGCGAATTGAGCACTCTAGAGGCGGAGGCGGCAACCGCCGAATTCTTCAAGCCCGGCAGCGAGATCCCCCCATTCTTCCCTGAAGATATATTACGGACGGACGGCAGGGCCAGGGAGGCGCTGGGGATAAGCATTGGGGAAGGGCGCTATGCGGACGAGGTTAAGATCGTGACCAATCTCAAGAAGCCTTTGGCCATGGTGCATGGCATAAAAGACCCGCTGGTAAACCTCTCGTACCTCAAAGGAATCAACATGCCCACCCTGTGGCGCGGGGAGATACAGATTATCCCTGATGCGGGCCACACGCCCCAGTGGGAGCAACCGGAGCAGTTTAACCGTCTGCTGATGGAGTTTGTTGGGGATTGTGGTCAGTGAGTGGGGGCGGCCATATGCTTCGTTTTGGGGAAAGAAGTGCCGTCAGGCCGTCAGCGGGATTCGTTGTCGCCCGTCCGGATGCAATGGCGTGAAAGAAAATCTGCCGACAAGTGCTGTAAGCTTTTCGGGCAGTGACCGGAGTTCTGGTGTCGATCCGCTTCAAAACTCCCAAAACATCTGGCGGTGCGATTTTGCCAATTTGGCTTGAGTCAATAAAGGGGGAAGATGTCCTTCTTGAGGATGTTTATGGCCCTTTCCGCATGGGGCGCAGATCAGGTCGGTTTTTTAAGAGCGACCCATTCGTGAGCAACAGCTTCAAGGCTGCCTGTTTCATCGGCCTTGCTGGTCTTCCGTTCCAACCCTGGGTCAATACCATTTGCCAGTAACTTGTGCGCCGCGTCTCTTCTCTTTCTGGCCTTTTTCAGGGGGAACGTCAGGATATACGCCAAGGGAAAGGCGTTTCTCCTTGCCGTCAAAACGATATTTGAGCCTCCACCAGTTGCCCCCGGTTGTCAATGCATTTCTTCGGATTGTGCCGGACAAATAAACCGAGACTTTCTTTTGTTGTAGCGGGTTTTATGGGCGGTATTGGATGTTGCGGGATGTTTAATTGGTGCCCTCGGTACGACTTGAACGTACGACCTACCGCTTAGGAGGCGGTTGCTCTATCCCCTGAGCTACGAGGGCGGTTATTTTACTTTTTCCGCATAATAAAGAAGGCCCGTACTATACCATCGGCAGTCCAATGCGCAATATCTTTCTTGGCTGGGAGTGCTTGTGCCGCTTGGCCTCGGGCTGATCCTGCCGGGGTTGGTAGGGGGGCTGCACCTTATGGCCGCAGGGAGGGGCAATGTGTGAAAAATACTGGTTCGCCTGCCGGGATATGCTAGAATGACGCAGTGCATAGCGGAACATGGCAAGGGCGCTGGTTTTGTTCGTGCCCGAAAAATTTTCACTTGGAAACTACGGATGCCGATCACTATCTGCACAGGGTTCAGTAAGGCTTTGATGAGCGAATTTTTCCGGATTGTTCGCCGGGAGCTTGAGGGAGGGACGGGATGAAGATTGCCACTGCCGAGCAGATGCTGCTCTGCGACAGATTGACCAGCGCGGAATATGCCATTCCAAGTCTGGAGTTGATGGAAAATGCCGGGCGCGGCACGGTGGCGGCGATGGCTCGGCATTTTGGGCCGCTGGCCGAACGGAAGGTCGTGATTTTTACCGGACCTGGCAATAACGGGGGCGATGGCCTGGTGATAGCCCGGCTCCTTCTGGAGCAGGGCGCCCGGCCCCAGGTGGTGAGCCTGGTGGACCTTGAAAAATTGCAGGGGGATGCGGCGCGAAATCTTGAACGGATCAAGCAACTGGCCATGCCGCTCTACACCTGCCTTGGCGAAGACGAACTCTCCTGGGTGGAGCGCTTGGTGGCGGAGAGCGATCTGTTGGTGGACGCCCTTTTGGGCACGGGGTTGCGCAGCCCGGTAACCGGGGTTTTTGCCGCGGTTATCCGATGTCTCAATGCCAGCCATTTGCCGGTGGTGGCGGTGGATATCCCCTCCGGGCTAGCCAGCGATACCGGGATTCCCCAAGGGGTCAGCGTCCGGGCCCGGCTCACCTGCACCTACGGCTTGCCCAAGTTTGCCCAGGTTGAGCCGCCGGGCAAGGAGTATGTCGGATTGCTTGAAATTATTGATATCGGCATCCCTGTCGAGGTTGTCGAGCGGATCGGGGTTAAGGTCGAGTGGTTGGATCATTCTTGGGTAAAGGGTTTGATTCCGGGACGCGGTCTGGCTTCCCACAAGGGAACCTTTGGCCACCTGTTGGCGTTGGCCGGCTCGCTCGGTAAGGGCGGGGCAGCGGTGCTCTGCGGCCTGGGCGCGGCACGATCCGGGGCAGGGTTGGTGACCATTGCCGCGCCGAAGACGCTCAACGGTGTGGTGCAGGGGGCATTGCCCGAGGCCATGACCGAGGTGCTTGCTTTTTCCCAGCACTTTTTCTCCGACACCGATTATGAGCAGTTGCTGGCTGCGGCCCATGGCAAGGACGCGGTGGCGATTGGCCCCGGTCTGGGAACGGCGGAAGAAACCGGCCAGGTGGTGCGCAAGCTCTATCGGGAGCTGCGCCAGCCCATGGTGGTTGATGCCGATGGCCTCAACCTGTTGGCCGGCGAGGTTGCCGTGCTTGCCGCCGGACCCAGGGTTCTGACCCCCCATCCGGGGGAAATGTCGCGCCTGGCAGGGCTTGCAACCGTGGAGATCCAGGGCAACCGGCGGGCGGTGGCTGCGGACTTTGCCAAAAAACATGGGGTGTATCTGGTCTTGAAAGGGGCCGCTACGGTCATTGCCGCGCCGGATGGGCGGCTGGCCATCAACCCCACTGGCAACCCCGGCATGGCCGCAGGCGGCATGGGCGATGTCTTGACCGGCCTCATCGGCGGTTTGCTGGCCCAGGGTCTGGCGCCCTGGGAGGCTTCTTGCCTGGCCGTCTATGTCCATGGCCTGGCTGCGGACCGGATCGTCAGGGCTGGGCGGCCTTTTGGCTTTCTGGCCAGTGAGTTGGCGGCGGAGATTCCCGCAGCCTTTCAGGAGGTGCTGGGGTCTGGAGGTCCAGCGTAGAATAAACGGGAAAGAAGATACATTCGGAACAGGGTTTTTCTGCCCCTGCGCGTTGCGTTAATTTTTTAGTTCTCACGATTTCAATAAACCCAGGAAGGGAGAAAGTACATGCTGATTGCCAAAGAGATCATGGCGAAGAAGGTTATTTCGGTGAAAGCGGATCTGCCGGTGGAGAAACTGGCGGGTGTACTCTGGGCCCACCGCATCAACGGGGCGCCGGTTGTTGACGACGACGGGCAACTGATCGGGGTGGTGACGGAAAGCGATCTGGTGGATCAGACCAAGAAGTTTCACATCCCCACTGCCATCTCCATTCTTGACTCGGTTATCTTTTTGGATAGCGCCAAAAATGTGGAAAAGGAAATCAGCCGCATGACCGGCGCCACGGTGGGGGATATCTGCTCCCGGGAGCCGCTGACCATCCGGGAGGATACCCCTCTCGATGAGATCGCCACCATCATGTCCGAGAAAAAGGTCCATACCCTGCCGGTGCTCAAAAACGGCACCCTGGTCGGCGTGGTCGGCAAGGCGGACATCATCCGGACCCTGGCCAGGGGGTAAAGCTGAGTTGAGCAGCTTGCCTGCTCAAACGAAACGTATGCCCTTTGGGGGTAATTCAGACGAGGCGGACTTGGACCAGGCCGCGTACCGAGTTGCCCACGAAAATCGCCTCTGCCTGCGCAAGATCTTGGCGGGTCAGGATGGCTTCCCGTATCGGCAGGGGGGCGTGCTCAAGCAGATATCTTCGGAAAACCCCAGGCAGCAATCCGCATTCCATGGGGGGAGTCAGGAGGGCGCCCTGCTGCTGGACAAAGATGGTGGTGATGCTTCCTTCTGTCACCTCTCCCCTGGTGTTTGCAAAAAGCACCTCATAAAAACCGGCGGCCAGCGCTTGTTGCCGCTCGGTATCGTAGAGTTTTCGCAGGGTGGTTTTGTGAAAGAGCCAGGTGGAGCTGGGGTCGGTTGCCTCGGGTGAGAAGATTACCCTTGGCAATTCGGACTGGGCGGGTTGTGGCATCGGCCAGGTGATGGCGGCTGGGGCGGCACAGGGGCTGGCGCTAATCTCAATCTGGCCGCTCTTTGCCAGGGTCAGCCGTACCCGCATGGGCGAGGCGGCAAAATCCATGGCCAGCCTGTCGAGCCGGGCCATGAGTTCCGGTTGGCTGAAAGCATAGCGGAAGTAGGCGGCGGAAGCGGCTAGCCGTTCCAAGTGTTCGCGCAAAAGCCAGTAGCCGGAATCCGGCTGCCAGAGAAGTGTTTCAATAAGACAGAAGGCTGGGGCCGGGTTGCTCAAAAAACAGCCCTTGAGCAGGCATTCCCGCCATTCTTGCTCCGGGTCGGATTCATGGATGATCCCGGAGCCGATGCCCATTTCGCCCCTGCTGCCGTTGAGTTCGATGGTGCGGATCGGCACATTGAAGGTTGCTTCGCCGGAGGGGGCGATAAAACCGATGGCCCCGGTGTAGACGCCGCGCACTCCGTTTTCCAGCTCATGGATGATCTCCATGGTTCGGATCTTGGGGGCGCCGGTGACCGAGCCGCACGGAAACAGGGCCTTAAACAGGGGCGCGATCCTTGTCGCGGCAGGCAGATGGCCGGTGATGGTGGAGGTCATCTGGTGCAGGGTTTCGTAGGTTTCGATGTCAAAAAGGGATTGGGTGGTGACTGTTCCCGGGGTGCAGATGCGACCCAGGTCGTTGCGCAGCAGATCGACGATCATCACATTTTCGCTGCGGTTTTTTGCATCCCCATGTAAAAACTGCATCAGCCGTGCGTCCTCGGCGGGATATGGGCCGCGCTGGATGGTGCCTTTCATGGGCCGAACCAGGCATTGCTCGCCGGTTCTCTTGAAAAACAGCTCCGGGGAAAACGAGAGGATCTGTTGGTCGCCCGCGCGGAGATAGGCGCCAAAGGAAACGCTTTGGTTGCGGCGCAAGGTCTGATACAGGGCTTCCGGGGAGCCCTCGAAGTCAAAGAGCAGCTTCAGGGTAAAGTTGACCTGATAGGTGTCGCCGCTCTCGATGTAGGCCTTGATTCTCGCCAGGGCTGCGGTGTAGTCCGTTTGCGTCAGGTTGGGGTGCAGGTTGGCGATGCGGTAGTCCGTGGCGGCCTGTGTTGCGGGAGGATCGGGCCATGGGCCGTTGAATAACTCTCCGGAATTGTGGTCGAAGATCAGGGGGGCGCGGAATACGCCCAAGCGGGCCAAGGGCTTCTGGGTGTCGGGGTGGATTCGTTGTGCCAGGGAGGGTTCGAGTAGATAGCCGAACTCATACCCCAGCCAGCCGGCCAGATACAGGCCCTCCGCCAGAAACTCCTCAGCCTGCTGGAAAAACCGGGCCGGGTCGTCATGGGCGTAGCAGGTAAGATGCGCCACAGGCCGATGAAAAAAGTAGGAGTGGGATTCCTCCGCAGTGACCCTGCTGGTCTCAAGAAAGACGCAATCCTCGCTGGCCGCTATGGCCATGATCCGGGCTAAGGTCTCGTCTGTCAGGGGGCAAGGCATACGGGTATTTTCGCGATGGTTTTTCTGGTTGGGGCAGGATAGGTATCAGGGAAATGTCCCTGTCTGGAGTGTTACTCCTTTACCGATTCGCGGGGAGTTAAGCAAGGTAAAAAAATGGGATGGGCTATGGAATTGCGGCTTTCTTTGTGATTTTTGGGGGATTAGGCGCACTTCATCTTGCAGGAACAATAGGAATATTTTATAAAAACAGGTGCTGGTTCTCGACTGGCATGTTTTTGGCGTGGAAAAGAATCGCTCTTTGTTGAGCTTGGTCAGACAATTTTTATGGAGGGTTGTGTATTATGCTGATTAAAGACTGGATGGCGAAAGACGTCCTGACCGTGGATGAGAATACCTCTCTGATGCGGGCCACCAGGATTTTGAAGGAAAACAGTATCCGCCGGCTGCCGGTGGTTTCCCATGGGAAGTTGATCGGGATCGTGACGGATCGGGATGTGAAAGACGCCTCTCCTTCCAAGACGACATCCCTGGATATCCATGAGCTCTATTATCTGTTGTCGGAGATGAAGGTAAAGGACGTGATGACCTCCAATCCGCTTACCTTAAGCCAGGATGAGACTCTGGAAAAGGCCGCGCTGGTCATGCTGGAGGACAAGATCTCCGGTCTGCCCGTAGTGGACGCAATGGGTCATCTTGTCGGACTGCTGAGTGAAACCGATGTTCTCCGTGGCTTTATTCACAGCACGGGAATCAAGGATGGCGCGATTCAGTTTGTTTTTGATCTGCCGGATGTCGCCGGTTCCGTGACCAAGGTTATTGAGAGTCTGCGTAAATTTGATGTCAGGGTCATCAGTATCCTTACCTCGTTTGAGGATGCCCCGGAAGGGAAAAAACGGGTGGCCATCCGCGTGATGATTGACGATGCCGCGCAGGAAGAGGCGATGGCCAAAGAGCTGCGGGAAACCTTTACCGTGGTGTACCATGGCAAGGACGAGCTGAAAAACATGCCGCGCAAACGGGCTGTTTGATTTGGGAATTGTTATGAAGTAAGCAGTAGAAAAGTAAGACGCATTATGAGCCGTATTGCCGGGATTCCCCGGTAATACGGCTTTTTTTATGGGGCAGGGGAGTCGGTGGTTTCTGGTCGGGGTGATTCCTGGGGCCAGGGCGGGGTGTCTTCTCGGAAGGCTTCCATGGTAACACTGCCGCCGACTCTTGTTCCGGGCTTGCCGGAGGCGTTGTCCATGGGGAGCATGACGATGCCCGGCGGGACCGGGAAGCCACCGGTGGCAGGGTAGGTCGTCTTTGCCTGGTTCATGAAATCAAGCCAGATCGGGGCTGCGGCCAGTCCACCTGTTTCGGCGGTTCCCAGAGAGGTGTTCTGGTCGTGCCCTATCCAAACGCAGGTTGTCAGTTCCGGGGTGTAGCCGACAAACCAGGCATCTATGTTTTGATCGGTGGTGCCGGTCTTGCCTGCCGCTGGTGCGCCGAAGCTGCTGATGCCTTTGGCGGTGCCGTCGGAGATAACCGCCTCCATGATATGGGTCATCTGGTAGGCAACCCGGGGATCAACAGCATCGCTGAAGGCCGGATGCTGCTCTTCCAGAACCTTGCCGGTGCTGTCTACAATCTTTTCGATGAAAAGCGCCTGGGGCATCCGACCGCCGTTGGCAAAGGCAGCGTATGCCCTGGTCAGTTCAAGGGGGGAGACGCCGGAGGTTCCCAGGGCCAGGGAGAGATCCTTGCCCAGGGGGGAGGTGATGCCCAGTCTTCTGGCCAGGTCGATGGTGTTGGCTGCCCCGACCTGTTGCAGAATCTTGATGGTGGGGATGTTTCGTGAGTGCACCAGCGCATTTCTGAAGGAGGTGGGGCCTTCGAATTTATTGTTGTAGTTCTTGGGCTCCCAGTACTGCATCGAGCTGGCGCCGCGGAACTGAATCGGCTCGTCAACAATCATGGTGGCCGGGGTCATGCCCTTTTCCAGGGCGGCGGCGTAAATAAAGGGCTTGAATGCGGAGCCGGGCTGCCGGCGGGCTTGGGTCGCTCGGTTGAACTGGCTCTTTTCGAAATCCGTGCCGCCCACCATTGCCCGGACATAGCCGGTTTTTACTTCCATGGAGATCAGGGCGGCCTGGGGCAAGGTGTCGGCGTGCTTGCTTTGGCGGATGGCCCATTTGGCGGTGCCGCGTTTTATGGCCATGTTGGCGGCCTTCTGCATGTTCTGGTCCAGGGTGGTGTAGATGCGAAGTCCCCCGGTCAGAAGGGCTTCGCTGCCATACTTGCTTTCGACGTAGGCCTTGACATGTTCAATGAAATAATTGTTTTCCGTCGGCCCTTCCTTGGCCGGATTCCAGAGCAGGGTCGTTTCATAGGCTTTTTGCGCGGCAGTCGGGGTGATATAGCCTTCTTCCGCCATGCGATTCAGGACATAGAGCTGCCTGTTCTTGGCCAGCTTGAAGTTGCGAAACGGCGAATAGCGGCTTGGCGCTTGGGGCAGTCCTGCCAGAAGAGCGATCTCGGCAAGGTTGAGATCCTGGACGCGTTTGTCGAAGTAAATCTGGGCTGCGGCCTCGACCCCATAGGCGCTGCTGCCAAGGTATATCTGGTTGAGATAGATATGAAGGATATCCTCTTTGCTCAGGGTGGTGTCGATCCGGTAGGCGAGAATTGCTTCCTTGATCTTGCGGGTATAGGTTTTTTCCGGGGTGAGCAGGAGGGCCCTGGCAACCTGCTGGGTTATGGTGCTGCCCCCCTGGCCCCGTTCTCCTGAGCGAATGTTGTGGATAAGCGCCCGGATGATCGACCAGGCATCAACCCCGCTGTGCTGATAAAATCGGGAGTCTTCCGCGGACACAAAGGCCTGGGGGAGTAATTCCGGCATTGTGGAGAGCGGGACAAGGGTCCTGTTTTCCCGGGAAACGTATGTGATCGGCTGTTTGGCCGAGTCGTAGATGATGGAGGCCGTGGCCGGTTGGTAGTGCTTCAGCGAGCTGATTGCCGGAATATCGAGGGATATAAAGATGTAGAACGCTACGCCCAGACCGAGGGTCAGGGCGAGGCCGATGGTGAGCAGGAAGAGGGTGAGCTGGACATGGGTCCATGTTCTGAATGTGGGCTGGTTCATGTTGTGCACGGCAGACACATGAGGGATGTATTTATTTATGGAACGGTGCGGGGACGATGTCATCGGTTCCGCCACAGTATTGTCAGCGAAAGATAATACAGGGTTCGCCCGGCAAGGTCACTACATTTCTTGAGGCGAGGCTGTGGGTGGTGGGGTGGGGTGAAAAATAAAGGATCCAGGGCCGCCACCGAGGATCCTTTGCAAAGAAGGGGGTGATTGAGTCCGCTTGCGCGGAAAGACAGAAGGTCGTTTGTCTTTTTCTCCCATGGTCGAAAAGCCATGTTGTCCCTACCGTAAGCATACGCAAAGTGCGTGCCAGTGTGTCGGTGGCTTGTTATTTTTTGTCTGCTATTGTGTTTATATCTTGTGATTTCAGAGTGTTGACAAGTTTTAACCGGTGTGATTTTTGGGTTGTCCAGATTTTTTTTAGCGGGTATAGTTGTCTGCGTAGGGCTTGTTTTGATCCTTCCTGTCATGTGCGCCGGATCATTTTTAGCCTAGACATGGTGATATTGCCAGCGTGTCGTGTCGGGTTGTCTTGTGGCAAATCCTGGTTGGCTCCCACGTGTGATAGCGCTTTATCTAATTGTTTTTCCGATTGTATTAATCGGTAAAGTCATTGTTGCGATGTTGTGTGAAAAAGAGATATTGCGCCCTCCTCTTTATCGGCAATTGAATAGTGGGCTAAATGTGCATGAGGAAAAACACCAAAAATGGGAGTATCTAAAGAATAAAAACTTGACAATAGCTTTTTCCATTTTGTAGATTGGGTATAAAGATACTTGGCTTGGGTCCTCTCTGTCGCGGAGCGACCTAGGGTTTTTTACTAAAAAACAATACGCAAAGGAGGGTCGCAGGGAAGGGGAAGATTGTCTGGTAAGTCGCTGGAGTGATCCATTCGGAACCGCCATTTCGTTTGGATCGACGATGAACCAAAAAACCTGGAAGTCAGGTCGTTTGATTGAGGAGAAAAAAATGGAAGGTCTACTGTTTTTACTTTTCTGGGTCGGAGGTGCAGCGCTCCATACCGTATTTGATCTCAAGATCAAACCGTTGATCCAGGCCAATGAGGAAACATTGCCATGAACCCTTCTTGAGGCGACAGGGAAAAGTTTTGTCATGCCGGATCGCAAGATTAAACGATTAAATTACGCAAAAGGAGTGTTGTCCCATGAATAATTTCTTAGCTGATGTCTTGCCGCAGGAGGGTGGCCTTGTTGCCAGCCCCTCGCGTTCCTACAATGCCACCATTGCCATCGGCGGCCTGCTCGCTGCTCTTGGCCTTGCCGCCGGGCTGCATTCCATGTATGCCGGGCATGAGCACACCTTCGGCGTTACCCGGGATGTTCCCTGGGGTTTGTTGATCGCCGCCTATGTCTTTTTCGTGGTCAGTTCAACCGGACTGTGTCTGGTTTCCTCCATCGGCCATGTTTTTGGCGTTGAGGCGTTTAAGCCTATTGCCAAACGGTCCGTGTTCATGGCCATCGTCACCATTGTCGCCGGTTTTTTTGTGATCGGGTTCGAGATCGAAAATCCCTGGCGGATGCCCATCTATAATATGTTGTCTCCGAACCCCACTTCCAATATCTGGTGGATGGGGACCCTCTATGGCGCATATCTCTTCTTCATGGTTGTTGAGTTTGCGCTCTTGCAGATGGGAAAGCACAAGGCTGCCGGAATGCTCGGCTTAATGGGGGTTATTTCCGGTATTGCCGCGCACAGCAATCTTGGTGCGGTTTTTGGTCTGCTCGGTGGCCGTGAGTTTTGGCACGGGCCGTACATGCCCATTTACTTCATCACCTCCGCCATGATGTCCGGCTGCGCCGCGGTAATCTTCTTTCACTGTCTGGGGTACCGGGCAAATGGTTGGAAGATGAGCGAGAAGTTGGAGAGTTCTTTGATGTCTACGGCAAAATTGGGGGCAACCCTGATCGCGGTGATCATGTTCTTCACCACCTGGAAGATGATTTCCGGCATCAGTGGTCAGCCGCCGGGAAAGTATGAGGCCATGATGGCTTTGGTGAGCGGCCCCTATGCGATCAATTTCTGGCTTGGTGAGGTCATGCTCGGCATGGTCATCCCCTTTGCTATGATCCTTGCAGCCCGCGCTAAAAATATCCCGGTGCTCTTCTGGTCCTCCATTTCCGGCATCGTCGGTATCTTCTTCATGCGCTACGACCTGGTTGTGGTTGGGCAGATTGTTCCTTGGTACAGTGAGCTCGGGGTTGTTGATATGCCCGAGTTGTTGACCTACACCCCTTCCCTGCATGAGATTGTCATTACCGCAGGGGCTATGGGCATCTGTGTCGCGGGTTTCTTCATGGGTGAGAGGCTTTTCCGGGGGCATCTGTCCGAGGATCACTAAGCAGGCGGAGGAAAGGATTATGGTGGCCAAGCGAAAAACGGCCATCCAGCCTTTGCGGCCCGATTTGCCGATTTACCCCATAGGGGTGGCAGCAAAGCTGTTGGATGTTCATCCGAGAACACTTCGTATCTACGAGGCAGATGGGCTGGTTCATCCCCAGCATAATGGATCCCGGCGGCTGTATTCCTTGAACGACATAAAGTGGGTCTCATGTGTCCGCTCCATGATTCACGATCAGGGGATCAGTATTCCGGGATTAAAAAGGCTGTTGACCCTTGCGCCCTGCTGGGAGATTGCAGAATGTCCCAGTGAGGTGCATGAAACCTGTGAATGTCTTTTTGACAAGGCTGTGCCGCGGTCCTTGCGGGTCGCGGGCGATGAGGTAGCCGAAAAAAAAGCCAAGGCGGCCGACCGGGCCAAGGAAAATACCGGTTCCGGCCGCAAGAAGCTGGTCGGGCGCAATTGATACAGCTGGTGGTTAACGAATAATAAAAAAAGGCCGGAGGGGGTTTCTCTCCGGCCTTTTTTTATTTGGGTCCTCAAGGAAGTTAGAGAAAGGTCTGGTGGGGGGGTACCTTCTGGCGGGTCTGGCTTTTTTTTTGCAAGAAAGTCCCATACCGCAAAATATCTTGACAATGGGGTAATAACGTCATATTTTCGGAGTGAACATTCACTCCGAAAAAGGAAACCCATATGGCGACTTCTGAAAAACGTCACGAAATACTGCGCGCGGCATTGGAACTGATTGCCGAACATGGTTTCCATGATGCCCCCATCGCTGCCATTGCCGAGCGGGCCAGCGTGGGAGCGGGGACCATCTACCGCTATTTTGAAAACAAGGACGTGCTTATCAATGAACTGTTTCAGGAGTTGCATGATAGAATTTGTACAGGACTTCTGAAAGGATATGCGCCGGACAAGTCATTCAGGGAAAGGTTTGTCCATCTGAGCACGGCGCTGCTCCGTTATTTTATTGATAACCCCTTGGATTTTCGTTATCTGGAGCAGTATCACAACTCTCCCTACGGTGCGGCCTTTCGCCGGGATCGACTTTTGGGCAGCGAGGGGGATGGGGATTTGTACCGCAGCCTCCTTGAAGAGGGCGTGACCCAGCAGATTGTCAAGGATCTCCCGCTGGTTGTGCTTTTTGCTTTGGCGTTCGGCCCGCTTCTCGCGGTGGCCCGCGATCATATTCTTGGCTTTGTCGAACTGGATGAATTTTTAATCGTGCAAACCGTTCAGGCCTGCTGGGACGGGATCAAAAGGTAAAAATCATTGCGACGTTTGTGGCAAAGTTCTTTAGATCGCTATGGCGGCGTGAACGTCCGCTCTTGTATGTGGCCGTAAATTTCTTTTTGTCCCCGGCGCGTCGCTTCGCTGCGCCAGGGACGGGAAGTCGCTCAACTTCTTTGAGGTATAGGTAATGGACACCACTGATACAGTCAAACGGATCACCCTGGCGGGACTCTTAATCGGCGTGATCGCGATAACCGGTTGCAAGCAGCACTCTCCTGCGGGGCCGCCAACCAGCCCTCCCGAGGTGGGGTTCGTGGCCATCGTCACCGCCCCGGTCACCTTGACCATGGAGCTGTCGGGCCGGACCTCGCCCCACCTGATTGCCGAGGTGCGTCCCCAGGTGGGGGGGATTATCCAGAAAAGGCTGTTCACCGAGGGTTCCGAAGTGAAGGGTGGGCAGGTCCTGTATCGGATTGATCCCGCCACCTATCAGGCCGCCCATGCCAATGCCAAAGCCGCCCTGGCCCGGGCCGAGGCCAACCTCGTTTCCGTCCGCCTCAAGGCGGAGCGCTTCCAGGAGCTGGTAACAATCAATGCCGTGAGCCGACAGGATTACGATGACGCCAGTTCGATGCTCAAGCAGGCGGAGGCCGAGGTGGCGGCCAATCAGGCGGTTGTCGAGGCTAGCCGTATCAACCTGGATTACACCAACGTCAAGGCGCCGATCTCCGGGCGGATTGGCCGCTCCACCGTAACCGACGGGGCATTGGTCACGGCGAGCCAGGCGGAGCCTCTGGCCACGATTCAGCAGCTCGATCCCGTCTACGTGGATGTAACCCAGTCCAGCGCGGAATTGCTCCGCCTGAAGCGGAGTCTTGCCAATGGCGAACTCAAAGGGCAGGACGCCAGTCAGGCGAAGGTCAAACTGCTGCTGGAAGACGGCAGTTCCTATCCGCAGGAGGGAAGTCTGAAGTTCAGCGAAGTGACCGTGGGCCAGAGCACTGGTTCCGTAACCCTGCGAGCCCTTTTTCCCAACCCGGACCAACTGCTGTTGCCCGGCATGTTTGTCCGCGCCATTGTGCAGGAAGGGGTCAGCGAACAGGCGATCCTGGTGCCGCAGCGCGGGGTTACCCGTAATCCCAAGGGGGAGGCCATGGTCATGGTGGTCGGCGCCGAGGAAAAGGTGGAGCCGCGGATCATCAAGGTTTCCCGGACGGTGGGCGACAACTGGCTGGTGAGTGAAGGATTGAAGGCTGGAGAGCGGGTGATCTTGGAAGGGCTTCAGAAGGCGCGTCCAGGAACCCAGGTCAAGGCCGTGGCCTTCAGCAGCAAGCCGGATTCCTCGTCGGCCACTGCTCCGCAGCCCTTGGTGGTTAAAAAGTAAAGGAGTCTTTCCATGCCCCGTTTTTTTATCAATCGCCCGATTTTTGCCTGGGTAATCGCGATCATGGTCATGCTGGCCGGGTTGCTGGCGATCAAGACCCTGCCGATTTCCCAGTACCCGCCCATCGCGCCGCCGCAGATCACCATCAATGCCAGGTACCCGGGCGCTTCGGCTCAGACCGTGCAGGATACCGTCACCCAGGTCATCGAACAGAAGCTCAATGGCATCGACAACCTGATCTATATGTCCTCCACCAGCGATTCAGCCGGGGCGGTGGCCATCAATCTGACCTTCAAGGCCGGCACCGACCCGAATATCGCCCAGGTCCAGGTGCAGAACAAGCTGCAGCTTGCCACGCCGCTGCTGCCCCAGATCGTGCAGCGCCAGGGAATCGCGGTGGTCAAATCGAGCCGAAACTATCTGCTCATTGTCGGGCTGGTCTCGGAAGACGGCTCCATGGACCGCAATGCCTTGACCGACTATATGGTTTCCAACCTCCAGGATATTATCAGCCGCCTGGACGGGGTGGGGGAAGTGCAGCTGTTCGGCACCCAGAACGCCATGCGAATATGGCTGAACCCTGCCAAGCTGAACAGCTTCCACCTGACCACCAGCGATGTGATTGCGGCGCTGCAGGACCAGAACGCCCAGGTTTCCGCAGGGCAATTCGGCGCCACCCCTGCGGTGCCGGGGCAACAGCTCAACGCCACCATCACGGCCCGCACCCTGCTGCAGAGTCCGGAGCAGTTCGATGCCATCATCCTGCGCACCAACAGCGACGGCTCCACGGTCAGACTCAAGGATGTGGCCGAAAGCAAGATCGGCACGGAAAACTACGATGTTCAGTCGTACTACAAGGGGAAACCGTTGGGTGGCATGGCCATCCGGCTGGCTGCTGGTGCCAACGCCCTGGATACGGGCGAGAGGATCAAGGCCAAGATGGCGGAGTTGGCGAAATACTTCCCTCTCGGCATGAAGGTGGTTTACCCTTACGACACCACGCCCTTTGTCAAGATCTCCATCGAAGAGGTGGTCCAGACCTTGATCGAGGCGGTCTGCCTGGTCTTTATCATCATGTTTCTCTTCTTGCAGAACTTCCGGGCCACCCTGATCCCCACCATCGCGGTGCCGGTGGTTCTGCTTGGGACCTTTGGGGTGCTGTCGGCCAGCGGTTTTTCCATCAACACCCTGACCATGTTCGCCTTGGTCATCTCCATCGGGTTGCTGGTGGATGATGCCATCGTGGTGGTGGAGAACGTGGAGCGGATTATGGCCGAGGAAGGGTTGTCGCCGCGGGAGGCGACCATCAAGTCCATGGGCCAGATCACCGGCGCCCTGTGGGGTATCGCCACCGTGCTGTCGGCGGTTTTTGTACCCATGGCCTTCTTCGGCGGCTCCACCGGCGTCATCTACCGCCAGTTCGCCATCACCATCGTTTCTTCGATGATCCTCTCGGTCCTGGTGGCCATGATCCTGACCCCGGCCCTGTGCGCCACTCTGCTCAAACCGATTGAAAAAGGCCATGAGCCCGGCGAATGCGGCTGTTTTTGTCGTTTCTTCCGCTGGTTCAACGCCTGGTTCGACCGCCGCCGGGAGCAGTATGAGGGGATCGTTGGTCGTTCCTTTGGTAAGCCCATCCGCTATCTCGTAGTGTACGGCGGTATTGTGGCGGCCATGGCCTTCCTTTCCATGCGTCTTCCCACCGCCTTTTTGCCGGAGGAGGATCAGGGGTTCCTTCTCTGCCAGCTTCAATTGCCGGCCGGTGCCACCCAGGAGCGGACCATTCAGGTGATCCGCCAGATGGAGCAGCATTTCCTGGAAAAAGAATCCAAGACCGTGGAAGGGATAATCACCGTGGCCGGGTTCAGTTTTGCCGGCCGAGGCCAGAACATGGGGCTGGCCTGGGTGAAGCTCAAGGACTGGAAGCTCCGCAAGGATAAGGATCTCAAGGCACCGGCCATTGCCGATCGGGCCAAGAAGGCCTTTTCGCAGTTTCGTGACGGTCTGGCCTTCGCTTTTGCCCCGCCGGCAGTACTTGAACTGGGGGTGGCAAACGGCTTTGACCTACAGCTGCAGGATCGTGGCGGCTTGGGACACGAAAAGTTGATGGAGGCGCGCAACCAATTGCTGGAGATGGCCAAGAAAAATCCCAAACTGACAGCGGTACGCCCAAACGGTCAGGATGACGCGCCCCAGTTCAAACTGGATATTGATGATGTGCGGGCCGGCGCGTTGGGGGTTTCCCTGGCCGAGGTTAATACTGTTCTGGCAACAGCCTGGAGCAGTTCCTACGTGAACGATTTCATCCAAAATGGCCGGGTCAAGAAGGTCTATCTCCAGGCCGAGGCCAAGTCTCGGATGCTGCCGGAGGATATCAACCGCTGGTATGTCCGCAACGCCAAGGGCGAAATGGTGCCGTTCTCGGCCTTTGCCACCGCTCATTGGCAGTACGGCTCGCCTCGCCTGGAAAGATATAACGGCATTCCCTCCACGCAAATCATGGGACAGGCAGTCCCTGGTGTGAGTACCGGCGAGGCGATGGCCGAAATGGAGAAGATGGCCGCCGAGCTTCCGCCGGGGATAGGTTACGAGTGGAGCGGCCTCTCCTACGAGGAAAAACAGGCAGGCAAACAGGCGCCGGCCCTGTATGCCATTTCGCTTTTGGTGGTGTTTCTGGCCGTGGCGGCGCTGTATGAGAGTTGGACCATTCCCTTTGTCAATCTGCTGATGCTGCCACTTGGCCTGGTGGGAGCAGTAACGGCGGTCACCATGCGCGGGCTGCCCAACGATGTCTATCTCCAGATCGGTCTGCTCACCACCGTGGGGCTTTCCACGAAAAACGCCATCTTGATTATCCAATTCATCAAGGCGCAGATGGAGCAGGGGCAAGAGCTGGTTGCGGCCACTCTGGCGGCGGTGAAGATCCGGTTGCGGCCAGTCATCATGACCTCGCTGGCCTTTTTCTTCGGTACCCTGCCGCTGGCCCTGACCCGCGGGGCGGGCGCTGGGGCGCAGAACGCCATCGGCACCGCCGTCACCGGCGGACTGCTCTCGGCCACCTTTATCGACTTGATCTTCATCCCGTTTTTCTTTGTCCTGGTTTCCCGACGCTTTGCCAAGAAGCAGCCGGCACCACAATCCCCGGCTGAGCCCAACGTTTCGGAGGTGCATTGAGATGAAAGCAAAGAGCACAGCCCTGTGTCTGCCTTTGGCCGCCTTGCTTTGCCTGGGCGGCTGCACCATGGCCCCCAGGTATGCCCGGCCGGAGGTGCCGGTGCCGGCTGCCTGGCCGAGCGGCCCGGCCTATCAAGAGCGAAGCGGCAGCCAAGCCGACAAGGAAGCGGCCGATTTGCCCTGGCAGGAGTTTTTTGTCGAGGAACAACTGCAAAAACTGATCGTCTTGGCCCTCACGAATAACCGCGACCTGCGCATCGCTGCCCTCAACATCGAGCGGTCGCGGGCCCAGTATCGGATCCAACGGGCTGAGCTGTTGCCGCAGATCGACGCCACCGGGACCGGCAGCAAGCAGCGCATCCCAGAGACCCTTTCATCCACCGGCCAGGCAAAAACCGTCCATCAATACAGCGTTGGCCTTGGGGTCAGCGCCTATGAACTCGATCTGTTCGGCCGGGTGCAAAGCCTGAAGGACCAGGCGTTGGAAGAGTATCTTGCCACCGAGCAGGCGCGGCGTACGGTGCAGATCAGCCTGGTGGCCGAGGTGGCTACCAACTACCTGACTCTTGCCGCCGACCGCGAGCAGCTGCACCTGGCCCAGGAGACCCTCACCGCCCAACAGGCCACCCACCAACTGATTAAGCGCCGTTTTGAGGTGGGGGCCACGTCCGAGTTGGATCTGCGGCAGGCGCAAACCCGGCTGGATGCGGCACGGGTGGATGTCGCCCGTTTTGCTACCCTGGTGGCCCAAGACGAAAACGGGCTCAACTTGGTGGTCGGTTCCCCGGTTCCGGCTGAGTTGCTCCCCAAGGCGCTTTCCGAAACGCTTACCGCCGTGGAGGATGTTGCTCCCGGGCTGCCTTCTGAGGTTCTGCTTCGGCGTCCCGATGTTCTGGCGGCCGAGAACCAACTCAAGGGATTCAACGCCAACATCGGCGCGGCGCGGGCCGCGTTTTTTCCCCGCATCACCCTGGTAGGGTCTGTCGGGGTGGGCAGCGATGAACTGTCCGGTCTCTTTACCTCCGGCTCGGGCGCGTGGGTCTTTGCCCCGCATATCTCGCTGCCGATTTTTGATGCCGGGAGCAGATGGGCCAGCTTGAAGGTGGCGGAGGTGGATCGTGATATCGCCGTTGCCCGTTACGAGAAAACGATCCAAACCGCCTTCCGGGAAGTGGCCGACGCCCTTGCCCGGCGGGGAACCATCGACGAGCAGCTGGCCGCGCAGCAGTCGCTCACCGAGGCCACCGCCGCGAGTCACCGGCTCTCCCAAGCCCGCTACGAAAAAGGGGTGGACAGCTATCTGGCCGTGCTCGATTCCCAGCGCTCGTTGTATGGCGCGCAGCAGGGGCTGATCGCCACCCGTTTGACGCGGCTGCTGAATATGGTAACATTATATAAAGTGTTGGGTGGCGGAGGAGAAGTCACGCCTGCGCCACAAACGCCGTGATCCCCTGCTGAGGTGAAGACGCAGCCACCTCCCAAAGGCCAGAAAAGGAGCATTATCATGGCAGGGCAACAGAAAAAATGGTTGATCTGGGTGGTTGGTCTGTTGGTTCTGGGTGTCTTGGGGGGTGTTGGCTGGCGGATGTTTGTCGGCAATGATCGGGAAAAAGGACTTGCCAGCGGCAACGGCCGCATCGAGGCGGTTGAAATCGATATCGCCGCTAAGACGGCGGGGCGGATCAAGGCCATTCTGGTGAATGAAGGCGACTTCGTCACTGTCGGGCAGATTGTCGCGCGCATGGATACCGAGGTGCTCGATGCCCAGCGGCGCGAGGCCGAAGCCTATCTGCGCAAGGCGGAAAGCGCGGTGAAGACCGTGCAAAGCCAAGTGGTGCAGCGCCAGAGCGAGAAAGCCGCCGCATTGGCGCTTCTCGCGCAACGCGAGGCGGAATTTTCTGCATCCCAAAAGCGTCTGTCGCGTTCGCAACCCCTGGCCGACACCGGTGCCGTCTCCATCCAGGAACTGGACGATGATCGTGCCCAGGCCCTGAGCGCCGAAGCGGCGATCCGGGCGGCAAAAGCCCAAGTAGCGGCGGCGGAAGCCGCGATTGCTACCGCCCAATCCCAAGAGGTTGAGGCGATCTCGGTTGTTGATGCGACTCGGGCAACGATTGAGCGGCTCCAGACAGACATCGACGACAGCGCGTTGAAGGCGACCCGTGACGGTCGCGTGCAATACCGCATTGCCCAACCAGGCGAGGTGGTCGCCGGCGGGGGCAAGGTGCTCAATCTGCTCGATCTGGGCGATGTTTACATGACTTTCTTCCTCCCCACCGCCGCTGCGGGCCGAATTGCGATCGGCTCCGAGGTGCGCCTGGTGCTCGATGCTGCGCCGGAATACGTCATCCCGGCCACGGTTTCCTTTGTCGCCGACGTGGCCCAGTTCACGCCCAAAACCGTGGAGACCGCCAGCGAAAGGCAGAAGCTGATGTTTCGGGTCAAAGCGCAAATCGCTCCGGAGCTGCTCAAAAAACATATCCATACTGTCAAGACCGGCCTGCCGGGCATGGCCTATGTGCGAACCGATCCGCGGCTTGAGTGGCCAGCCACTCTCCAGGTGAGGCTCCCGCAATGACCGGCGGCCAGGCGACTCCTTCCTCTGTTGCGGCAGGAATCGCGCCGGTCGCGAGTTTAACCAATGTCAGCTTGCGTTACGGCAAAACGCTTGCCTTGGACGCCATTACCCTTGATCTGCCGGCGGGGCAAATGGTCGGCCTGATCGGCCCGGACGGGGTTGGTAAATCCAGCCTCTTCGCGCTGATCGCCGGTGCCCGTGTCATTCAAACCGGTCAAATCAAGGTGCTCGCCGGCGACATGGGTGAGGCGCACCAACGGAAAGTTGTTTGTCCGCGCATTGCCTACATGCCGCAGGGATTGGGCAAGAATCTTTATGCCACGCTGTCGGTATTTGAAAATATCGATTTCTTTGGCCGCTTGTTCGCCCAGGACAGCGGCGAGCGCCACCGCCGCATTGACGACTTGCTCGCGAGTACCGGCCTGGCTCCTTTCCGGGACCGCCCGGCCGGCAAGCTTTCCGGTGGCATGAAGCAAAAACTCGGCCTCTGCTGTGCGCTCATTCACGATCCCGATCTGTTGATTCTCGATGAACCCACCACCGGAGTCGATCCGCTCTCGCGCCGCCAGTTCTGGGAGCTGATCGGACGTATCCGCGCCGGACAACCCGGCATGAGCGTCCTGGTGGCCACCGCCTACATGGAAGAGGCCGCCCGTTTCGACTGGCTGGTGGCCATGGATGCCGGGCGGGTGCTGACTTGTGGCACTCCCCGGCAACTGCTGGATCGCACCGCCAGCAATACCCTGGAGTCCGCCTTCATTGCCCTGCTGCCGGAAGAAAAGCGCGCCGGCCACCAACCGGTACGCATCCCGCCCCGCGTAGCCGGTGATGACGAGATAGCGATCGAGGCAAAGGATCTGACCATGCGTTTCGGCGACTTCACCGCGGTGGACCAGGTGAGCTTCCGCATCGCCCGCGGCGAGATCTTCGGCTTTATCGGCTCCAACGGCTGCGGCAAGACAACGACCATGAAGATGCTGACCGGCCTGCTGACGGCCAGCGCGGGAGAAGCCTGGTTGTTCGGCCAACCGGTAAATCCCAAGGATCTTGATACCCGGCGGCGGGTCGGGTACATGACCCAGTCCTTCTCGCTCTATTCCGAGCTGACCGTGGAGCAGAACCTGACCTTGCATGCCCGGCTCTTCAGCGTTCCCGCCGGCCAGATCCCCGAACGCGTCAATGAGATGGCCAACTATTTCGGCCTGAGCGGGGTCATGGCCGCGCTGCCCGGCAGTCTTCCCCTGGGGCAACGCCAGCGGCTCTCCCTGGCGGTGGCGATGATCCATCGTCCGGAGATGTTGATCCTCGATGAACCCACCTCCGGGGTTGACCCGATCGCCCGCGATGATTTCTGGCAGATCTTGATCGACCTCGCCCGCCGCGACCGGGTCACCATCTTCATCTCCACCCATTTCATGAACGAGGCCGAACGCTGCGACCGCATCTCGCTGATGCACGCAGGCCTGGTGCTGGTCAGCGATACGCCCGCCGCGATCATGCAAAGGCGCGGGGCAACAACACTGGAAGAGGCATTTATCGGCTATCTGGAAGACGTTGCGCCCGAGGGCAAGAAACCTGAGATGCCGACAGCTGCTACGGCGGCCTCTTCCGCACCGCCACCACACACCACAGCCATTTTTGGCAAAAAAACCGGGTTCAGCCTTCGCCGTCTGTTCAGTTACAGCCGGCGCGAGGCAATGGAGCTCCGCCGCGATCCGATCCGGGCCACCCTGGCGCTGCTCGGCAGCGTCATTCTGATGCTGATCATGGGGTACGGCATCACCATGGATGTGGAGGACCTCTCCTTTGCCGTGCTCGATCGCGACCAGACCGCGACCAGCCGCGACTATGTGCTCAATCTAGCCGGTTCGCGCTATTTTAGCATTCATGCGCCCATTGGTGATTACGCCGAGCTGGACCGGCGCATGCGGGCCGGCGAGATCAGCCTGGCCCTGGAAATACCCCCTGGCTTTGCCCGTGATCTGGGGCGTGGCGCCCCGGTGGCGCTCGGGGCTTGGATCGACGGCGCCATGCCGCAACGGGCCGAAACCATTCAGGGCTATGTACGCGGCATGCATGCCCACTGGCTGGCCGACATGGCCGCGCGCAGGCTTGGTCAGTCCCGCTCCGCAGGTCTGATCGCCATCGAAACCCGGTTTCGCTACAATCCCGATGTCAAAAGCCTGGTGGCAATGGTGCCGGCGGTGATTCCCTTATTGCTGATGATGATTCCGGCGATGCTCACCGCGCTCAGCGTGGTGCGGGAAAAAGAGCTTGGCTCCATCGTCAACCTCTATGTCACGCCGGTGACAAGGCTTGAGTTTCTGCTCGGCAAACAACTGCCCTACATCGGGCTGGCAATGGTGAATTTTTTGTTCATGGCCTTGTTGGCGGTCACCGTTTTCGGCGTGCCGATGAAGGGGAGCTTTCTTGCCTTATCGACGGCGGCACTGCTGTATGTGATTTCCGCCACTGCCATGGGGTTGCTGTTCTCCACCTTTGTGCGCAGCCAGATTGCAGCCATCTTCGGCACGGCTGTGCTCACCATCCTGCCAGCCGTACAGTTCTCCGGCATGACCGACCCGGTCTCTTCCCTGGAGGGGGTGGGGAGGATGATCGGCAATATCTACCCCACCACCTATTTCCTGATCATTGCCCGCGGAACATTTTCCAAGGGACTTGGTTTTGCGGACCTGCAGGCATCCTTCATGCCGCTCATCCTGGCCGTTCCGTTGTTGACGGGGCTATGCGTGCTGTTGTTACGGAAACAGGAGACCTGAACATGCGTTTCGCCACCATTCGACAACTGGGCATCAAGGAATTGCGCAGCCTGGCCCGTGACCCGATCATGCTGGGGTTGATCCTCTTTGCCTTTACGGCTGCGATCTACTCGGCTGCCACGGCAATGCCGGAAACCCTCAATAAGGCGCCGATCTCCATCGTCGACGAAGACCGGTCGCCGCTGTCGGCACGCATCGTTGATGCCTTTTATCCCCCCCATTTTCTCGCGCCGGTGATGATTACCCAAGCCGAGATGGATGCCAGGATGGATGCCGGCCTCGACACCTTCGCCCTCAACATCCCCCCGGAGTTTCAACGCGATCTGCTGGCCGGGCGGCAACCAACGATTCAGCTCAATGTCGATGCGACCCGCATGAGCCAAGCCTTTACCGGCAGCGGCTATATCCAGACCATGATCACCAGCGAGGTGACAGAATTTGTCCAGCGTTATCGCGGGGTTGCAGCGCCACCGGTGGATCTCGAACTGAGGGCGCGCTTCAATCCCTCCCTGACCCAGGCATGGTTCGGGGCGGTGATGGAAGTCATCAACAACGTCACCATGCTGTCCATTGTGCTCACCGGCGCCGCTTTGATCCGTGAATGGGAGCACGGCACCATCGAACATCTGCTGGTCATGCCGGTGACGCCTTTTGAGATCATGACGAGCAAGGTCTGGGCCATGGGGCTGGTGGTGCTTTTTGCCTGTGCTTTTTCTCTGGTCTTTGTGGTGCAGGGGCTTTTGTCGGTGCCCATTGAAGGTTCGCTCGTGCTGTTTCTGGCCGGCGCAGCGCTGCATCTGTTCGCCACGACTTCCATGGGCATTTTCATGGGCACCATCGCGCGCTCGATGCCGCAGTTCGGGCTGTTGTCGATGCTTATCCTGATGCCGCTGGAGATGCTCTCCGGCGGGGTCACCCCGCGCGAAAGCATGCCTGATTTTATTCAAGTTATAATGCAGATAGCGCCGACCACCCATTTTGTCTCACTGGCCCAGGCGATTCTCTATCGAGGGGCAGGTCTGGATGTGGTGTGGCCGCAATTTATCACTCTCGTTTTGATAGGTGCGGCCTTTTTCGGCATCACGCTGGTCCGCTTTCGCAAAAGCATCGGGATGATGGGGTGAGAAGCCAAGGCAACTGTTGCTTGCCTGGCAAAAGTCTTACGCGGGAATTTCCGGCCCATGCGCGGCAATGCGCGCCGGGGGTAATCGGCATCGGCGGAGCGTTGTTGTGAGGCGATTCCACGAAGGCCCTGACCCCTGTCTTGCCAAAAAAGATTGGTGGCGCAAGGTGGCGTTCAGTCGCCGAGTTCCTCGCCAAAGGGATTCTTCAGCCCGTACCGTTCTATCTTCCGCCGCAGGGTGTCCTTAGAGATTCCCAACTCCCGGCAAGTGGTCATCCGCCGCCAGTGATTCCGCTCCAAGGAGTGAAAGATCGCCTGTTTCTCGATCTCGTCGAGAGGCTGCGGCTTGTGGAGAGGGATGGCGCCGGGCTGCTGGCTGTCATGCGGTTTGGGAGAAAAGGGCTGGGCAGATGTTCCGGTCGGATGAAGCCACCATGGCAGAGGATGAAGGAGTACTCGATGATGTTCTCCAACTCGCGGATATTGCCGGGGAAGTTGTAGCGCATGAGAATGCCCAGGGCTTCATCGGAGACTCCGACGATATCCTTGCCCTGTTGGGTGCTGAACTGTTTGACGAAATGTTCGGCGAGCATGGGCACGTCTTCCATGCGCTCCCGCAGGGGGGGCAGCATGATTTTTACCACGTTCAGGCGATAGAAGAGATCTTCCCGGAAGATGCCTTCCTGGACGAGCTGCTGCAGGTTGCGGTTGGTGGCGGCGATGATCCGCACGTCGGCCTTGACCGGTTTATTGGAGCCCAGAGGTTCATACACCTTTTCCTGGAGAACGCGCAGGAGCTTGACTTGGAGGGAGGCGGGGATATCGCCGATTTCGTCAAGGAACAGGGTGCCTTTTTCGGCGCTGGCAAAGCGGCCCGGCCGGTCGTGCTTGGCGTCGGTGAAGGCGCCGGCCTTGTAGCCGAAAAGCTCCGACTCAAGCAGGGTTTCCGGCAGGGCTCCGCAGTTGACCGCCATGAAAGGGCCTTTGTTGCGCTGGCTTGAGGTGTGAATGGCGCGGGCCACCAGCTCCTTACCGGTACCTGACTCGCCGAGCACCAGGACATTGCTCTCGCTGCGGGCGATTTCCGGGAGGATGCTGAAAATGCGCTGCATGGAAGCGCTCTTGCTGAGAATTTCGCCAAAGGTGTAACGCCGGGAAAGCTGCTTGCGCAGTTCCGTGACCACGCTGAGATCCCGGAAGGTTTCCACTCCGCCGATAACGTTGCCTTCGTGGTCAAGAAGCGGGGCGGCGCTGATGCTCAAGGGGATTTGTTTGCCTTCGATGTTTTTGACAAAGATGGAGCGGTTGGCCACGGGTTTGCCGCTGTAAAGGCTTTGGGCAATGGCGCAGTTGTCGCCGCAGATGCTGGAGTGGAATACGTCACTGCACGACTTGCCGATGGCGTCCTGCCGTTTCCAACCCGTAATCAGCTCGGCCGCTCGGTTGAAGGAGGTGATCTTCCAGTTGCGGCTCACGGTGAAGACGCCGTCGGCGATACTTTCCAGCACCAGGTCCTTGGTCATCACCGAGGTCAGGTCGCGGAAGGTTTCCACTCCGCCGATCACGTCCCCATCCGGGTCGGTGAGCGGGGCGGCGCTGATGCTGATGGGGATGGTCTCTCCGTCCTTGCCCTTGATAAAGATGGAGCGGTTGCCGATGGGTTTGCCGCTCTCGACGCTCTGGGCCAGAATGCAGTTGTCGCCGCAGACGCTGGAGTGGAAGATGGTGTTGCAGGGTTTGCCGAGGACTTCGTCCTTATTCCAGCCGGTGATGTGTTCCGCCGCCCGGTTGAAGGAGGTCAGGTGCCAGTTTCGATCCACGGTGAAAACGCCGTCGGCAATGCTGTCCAGGATGAGATCCTGTTGCAGGCTGGAGGTAACATCCCGGAAGGTTTCGACCCCGCCGATGACCTGACCGTCCGGGTCAACAAGGGGTGAGGCGCTGATGCTGACCGGGATGGTCCGGCCATTTTTCCCCTTGATATAGATGGAACGATTGACGATGGATTTCCCGTCGTTGACGCTCTGGGCCAGGATGCAATCCGCTCCACAGATATTGGACTTGAAAATTGTATTACAGGAGGCGCCGACCACTTCTTGAGCTGTCCAGCCGGTGATTTGTTCCGCCGCCTTATTGAAGGAGGTGATCCGGAAGCGTTTGTCCACGGTGAAGACGCCGTCGGCTATGCTGTCCAGGACCAAAGGATAGATTTGGCCCGGGTCGCTGGCATCGCGGAGGGTGATGATTGCGCCGGAGAGTCTGCCGTTTTTGTCGGGAATGGGAATCGCCGTGACCAGGAGGATAACCGATTCCTTGCTGTCCGGCTTGTGCATCACGACCCGTAATCCGTGCATGGCTCGGCCCGAGGCCAGCGGTCCATACAGGCTGCACAGGGCTTCGAATCTGCCGGCTCCACTGAACACATCCTGGCAGCTTTTGCCGATGGTCTCACCGGTGGTGAGACCCATGAGTTTTTCAGCGGCTTCGTTGAAGGAGGTGATCTGCCAGTTTTCATTCACGGTGAAAACTGCTTCCTGTACAGGTGGGGCAGCGGGTGGGGCAGTCGTATTTTCCATTGTGGCGTTCAGGGGGGGAATTGTTCCAGTATGTTTAATAAGGATTATCGAGTGTGAAAATATAGCAGAAAAGAAGAGAGTATGCTTGCAGAAAGGCGCAATTGGCTGTTTTTTCTGGTTTGCTGATGCATATGGCATAAAGGGGGGAGCAGTTTGTTATATTTTCAAATGCTCGGGCCGAAAAATTGTCTTGACATGCGTGCTTGTCAAATTAGAATGCGGGCAATTTACCCACAGGCAATTAATTCAAAGATTAATTGCTTAAGTGCCTTCCGGATTATCCGATTCCTGAAGGGTGGAAGAGGTCGAGCACCCTTCTGAAATACATTGAGGAGACGAGAGAATGAAGATAGATGATCTTGAAAAACTCGAGAATGAGGGGGCTGAAAACCTTCCTTCCGAGGAGCGGCGGCGATTCCTTCGCTTTGGTTTGGCGGTAACCGGTGTTTTTGTCGGAGGGTCTGTGCTTTCCCTGACCTCCGTCCGTAACGCCGAGAGCGCCATGGGGCCGGTACCTGCATCCGGAAGTTTCCCCTACAGTCCTCACTATACCATGGTTATACGCCAGAATCGTTGTATTGATTGTGAGCGGTGTATGGAAGCCTGTGTGAAGACCAATAACGTTCCTTCCTATGGCTACCGCACCACCATTCTCCAGCAGGAGCGGGAGATCGGCAAGGGCGTGAAAGAGCGGGTGTTCATGCCGGTGCTCTGCAACCATTGCAATCGGCCGCCCTGTGTCCGGGTCTGTCCCACCACCGCAACCTACAAGGACAAGAAAACCGGCATTGTCATGATGGATTACAAGCGCTGCATCGGCTGTAAGACCTGTATGGCCGCCTGTCCTTACAATGCCCGGTATTTCAAGGAAGAGAATCGGGCTGTTGACAAGTGCAACTTCTGTTTCGACACCCGTATTTCCAAGGGCGAGAGCAAGACGGCCTGTTCGGCAGCGTGTCCGGCTGGGGTTCGTATTTTCGGCGATCTCACCGACTACAACAGTGAAGCCTATAAGTTGATCCATAAGCCTGAAAAGGTTGTCTGGGTTCTTCGGCCTGAAACCGGCGCCATGCCCAACGTGTTTTACATGAATGATTAACCAAACAGCGGAGAGGGCCGTAATGAAACGCAATAATAAGAGCGTAATGAATATAGTGGGCTTGGCGGCTGTTGTTGGCCTCCTTGTTTTTGCCAGCCTGTCTTTTGGCGAGGAAGCCTATGATGAGGATACCTATGGGCCGAAGGCGCCTATCCTTTGGACAAAACCCGTGAAAGGGGTGGCGTTTGTTCATAAAACCCACACCATGGATGCCGGGCTTTCCTGTGACAACTGCCATGACAAGATTTTTGAAATGGCTGCTGGTACTGCCGAGCAGAAGGCCGATTTCACCATGGCCTCTTTGTATAAGGGGAAATACTGCGGCGCATGCCATGACGGGCAGATGGCGTTTGCCTCCAATACCCGCTGTGCAACGTGCCACGTCGGGGTGAAGGGGTACAACAAGTTGACCGGAGCGGCACCCCAGGGTAAGCCTGCAGGCAAGCATTAATAATTCTTCTTGCTCTGGCCGAACTTTATTTCCCTGTGCGATAGTAGCAGGCGGAATGAAATAAGCCACGGTCCGGTTTTTGGAAGCGGAAAGCCTTTGTGTTAAAAAGGCTTTCCGCTTTTTTTGTTTTTTTCTCTCCTGCTTTTTTCTCCCACTTTGCCTCTTTTTGGGGTGAAAACCTACCCATGGGAGCAACCGGCCTTAATTTGTAGAAACCATTGGTTGCTCCCATGGGGACCCCTGCAATCCGCATTGTCAAATAATAGGTGAGTTCTCGCCTCAGGTTTTGTTTCATAGATCCCTACTCCCCAAGAACTTCTGTTTGTAGGGGGCAGAGTAAGAAGAGCGTTCGTGTCTCTGCGAAGTTTTTGTTTTTGTTTGGTGGGGGCAACTCCGTGTGTTTGTTCCATCTGGGATTCCGGAAATATTTTTGTAAATTATGAATGGTGCAGGGGGGGGCTTCTTCTTGTGGCGCATATTGCGCTATGGTTGCAGGGGGTTCTTTGTATCTAATTGATTTCAGGATGAATAATTAGTCTTGTTTCTTTGGTCTATTGTGGCCGGCAGATGGCGCATGAAGGTAGGTTCCAGGGTGATCTGACGCCATCTCTCTGAAGATGTGTGGTTTTGCTATCTTTTTGATGTGTGGACTGTTGCGTTCTTGGTGGGATATTTTTGCGTCCACATTAAAATGAAGATGGGATCAAGAAAAGCCCTGTGTGGTAAATAACTTGAAACAGTATGTGTTCGTGTAAGATATGAAATGAATCTTTGTAGAACTCTAACTCCCTGCTTCTCTATGAAAAATAGGAAAATTGAAAGAAAAGAGCCCTTCGGTTGCTTGTTGTGGCATACACCTTGCTGTGTACCTTGTTCGACAGAGGATGTAGTGCGGGAAAAGCCCATTGCCGAATAAGCGTATGCGCAGACAAGGAGGTGCCCTGGGAGAGTTTGAAAAATATTCTGGAGAGGAAAAACTCCTCAATCATCGGGTGGCGGCCCGGAAAGTAGACCTTAATCCAGAAAACACCAGCAACTGTTTGGGTGCAGGCTGAAATAAAAATTTGAAAGAAGTTTGTACGAAATAACTCCCTGGCCGGGAGTGAGTTGAAAACTAACTGTTAATTTGTACGTAAAAATCTTAGGGAGGAAAAATCATGTTGAACACATTCTCAATCGCTGAGGTGGCAGAGGAAAAGGTTGCTACCCCCACCGTGACCAAGGCCACCATCCTGTGTGCGGTTCTGGCTCTTGTTGGTGTCGGCGCCGGCCTCTATGCGCA
>JBAZCG010000006.1:0-29755 GCA_041671085.1 Desulfurivibrionaceae bacterium
GGCCTTTGCCCACCCCTGCGTGCCCGAGGTGCACCCCTACGTGATGGTGAACTACACCGGCAGCCTGCGCGACATCTCCACCGTGGCCCACGAGCTGGGGCATGGGGTACACCAGTATCTGGCCGCCGCAAACGGCTATTACAACTCCTCCACCACCCTGGTCCTGGCCGAGACCGCCTCGGTGTTCGCCGAACTGCTCCTGTTCAAATCCCAGGTCAAGCTCCTGACTGATCCTGCGGAACGGCGGGCCTTTATCTGCCAGAAGCTCGAATCCATCTTTGCCACGGTCTTCCGCCAGGTCTCCATGAACCGCTTCGAGCATGCGGTGCACAACGCCAGACGGGAAAGCGGCGAACTCTCCCCGGAGCAGCTGGCCGGCCACTGGCTCACCACCCAGCAGGCCATGTTCGCCGACTCCGTTGACCTGCGGGATGACTACGGGATCTGGTGGTCGTACATCCCCCATTTCCTAAGCACCCCTGGCTATGTATATTCCTATGCCTTTGGCGAGCTGCTGGTTCTGGCCCTGTACAACCTCTACCAAGAAGACGGGGCTGCCTTTGTCCCGAAATACCTTGAGCTGTTGCGCGCAGGAGGCAGCAAGACCCCGGCTGAACTGCTCAAGCCCTTTGGCGTCAATCTGGACGACCCGGCCTTCTGGCTTGGCGGGCTCACCACCATTGACGGAATGCTGAAGCTGGTGGAGTAATGACCATGCGCAAGAAATCAGGCAACGGTTCCGGTCTGGTCTACTCCACGGAACATGGCCGAACCTGCCCGCATTGCGCCAGGCCCGTGGCCCAGTGCAGCTGTGGGCAAAAAAAGGTCGCACCAAAGGGAGACGGCATCGTCCGGATCTCGCGGGAAACCAAGGGCCGCAAGGGCAGCGGCGTAACCCTCATCACCGGCCTGCCCTTGGCTGAGCCCGAGCTTGCCGCCCTGGCCAAACAGCTCAAGCAGCGCTGCGGCAGCGGCGGCACCGTGAAAAACGGGGTTATCGAGATCCAGGGCGACCAGCGGGAGGTGGTGCTAGCGGAACTTATCCGTCTTGGCTACCAGGCAAAAAAGGCCGGCGGCTGATGGCGGCCCCTCCCCCCAACCAGCCCGCCTGGTTTGTCTATCTGGTCCGCTGCCACGATGACACCCTCTATTGCGGGATCGCCACAGACCTGGCAAGACGCCTGGCAGAACACAACTCTGCGGACAAGGGCGCGAAATACACCAGAGGGCGAAGGCCGGTGCAGCTGATCTACACTGAGGAGGTCTCCTCCCGCTCGGTTGCGATGCAAAGGGAAGGCCAGATCAAAAAAATGTCCAAGACCCGGAAGAATACCCTGATCGACTCGATTACCAACCAGCTGCGGACAAACCAAGCCTGAACCAGGCCCCCCAGCGTCCATCTTCTGTTTACCACATTTCCCTGACAACCTGTGCTACACTGAACCAAAAAGAGCAGAATCATGGCCAACAGAATGGGGGAAAAGGCAGGCTGGATCGGGGGTTGGATGGGAGGCTTCCTCTGGGTTCTCCTGCTTGCCGCTGTCTGGACCGTGCAAGGTCGCATGGCGGCAGGATTGACTGGTCTGTTGCTTGCAGGGATCGCCGTGGCTGTGGTGTTGACTACCGCGCCGTGGAGGCATCCGGATCAGCCCTACTGGAAACTCATGCTCCCGGTCTATTTTCTGCTCGGTGTCTGCGTGGCCTGGGCAGCTCTGGCCTCAGGCGGCTTAACAGCACTTGGCCTGAATTGGTGGTCGGCCTGGTGGCTCATACCCCTGCTCTTTCCCTTCGGCTCGGTGGGGCACCTCCACTGGAACGATAGAACACCGACAGACACCCACCAGGCAGGAGACGACAAAGGCTGTCGGGGCAAAACAAACGAAGATCCGGAACACCCATCATGAATATATTCATCGCAGGCGGCACCGGTTTTATTGGACAAGCCCTCATCAAAAAACTTCTTCTGGCTGACCATGCAGTAACCGCGCTGGTCAGAAACACTAACAAGTTCGGCGCTCTCTCCCCGCAACTTCGCCTGGTTCCCGGCTCACCGCTCATACCCGGCCCCTGGCAGCAAGAACTGGCCAGCCATGAGGTAATCATCAATCTTACCGGCGCCAGCATCTTCACCCGTTGGACGCCGGCAGCCAAAAAGATGATCCTGCACAGCCGGGTTACGGCGACCAGAAACATTGTCGAGGCCATCCCGGCCCAAGACTCCTCTCCCGTCACCCTGATCAATGCCAGCGCCTCGGGGTTTTATGGCCCTTGCCATGATGAAGAAAAATACGAGACAGACCCGCCCGGCACAGATTTCCTGGCCTCGGTCTGCCAAGCTTGGGAAAATGAGGCGAAACATGCCCAGGGTAAAGCCAGGGTTATCCGGCTGCGAACCGGGGTCGTGCTGGGCAAAAACGGCGGAGCACTTGGTGCCATGCTGCCCGCTTTTCGCCTCGGAATCGGAGGAAAAATCGGGCATGGCCGGCAATGGTTCCCCTGGATTCACTTACACGATCTGACCGGCGCCATCATTTTTCTCATGGAAAACAAGGAGATTCACGGCCCTGTGAATCTGAGCGCCCCAAAGCCTATCCGCAACGGAGAGTTCAGCAAATGCCTCGGGCAATCGCTTCACAGGCCGACGTTCCTGACGGTGCCAGGATTCGCGATTCGCCTTGCTTTGGGAGAACTGAGTTCGGTGGTACTTGAGGGATGCAGGATGATGCCTGGGGTGCTGCTTGAAAACGGTTTTGACTTCCGCTTCTCCGAGGCACGACCGGCCATTGAGGATATTATCGGAGAAGGCTAAAGATGCACTGAACCTTCTTACTTACTGGCCAGATTGGCCTCCAGCACAAAGGTGCCGCAGTCTGTCTCAAACGGGAGCACGATGATCGGCACGTCGGAGTGATGATGAATCTCCACCCCCTTGCCTGTGACCATGGTCGGGGTGGCAAGGTTGAAGCTCATGCCAAGTTTGCCGAATTCCGCCTTGGCGCCGCCGCAGATCATGTTGGTGATCTCACCCACCGCATCGACAATGTCGTTGTCGATGGTGGTCTTGGGCTCTTCCATCAGCATCCGGGAAACGATCTTCAGGATACAAGCCGCCGGGAAGCTGATGGTCATGCTGCCCTCCACGCTTTCGGAGGCCATGCCGATAATGCCGGTCACATCGCCATAGGTGGTCTTGCCTTCCTTGAGATGCGGCTTCTGCCCGGTCAGTTTGGTCTGAGCCATGGTCTCCAGGACATTTCTGGTGGCATGCACAAAAGGATTCAGATATTCAGCCTTCATAAGTCCCCTATAAAGTCTCGTTCAAACATCGGTCAAAAAACCGGCGCGAAATATTCATCTTTACCGAAAGCCCTTAAGCGGCTGACATCTCTTTAACATCCTACACCATTATTAGGCGTGATCCTAAAAAAAAGTCAAGAAAAACACAAGGCTTTTGGGCAGGTTACAAACCCACGACAAGCCACACGCGATCACTGGGCAGCATTTTGCTTCCATCCCGGCATTTATTGGCTTATCGTGGCACTTTTTCCAAGGCTTCAAGCCGTTTAGCCAATTCAGCCAGATCAGAGGTCGGCAGCTGGCAGCTGAAATTTTCGCAGAGATACATCGTGGTTTTATTTTGCTGTAGAGGCAACTCCGCCAGCATCGGTTGGTATTGCGCAAGAAATTCTTGGCCTGCCCCGCCATCGGCCAACAACACAATCTTGCCGGGCAAAAAGCGTTTGCGGATCATAGCGAGCATAATCTCGGTATCAGGTCGGCCAAGCTTGCCGACAATCACGAACTGCCGGGGCTTGCTTCCCTGAAAATCATAGGCCACGAGCATCTGCGGCAGGATGGGCGGATAGTCGTTCAGCCGCCCGCCAAAGGCATTGATGGTCGCCCCGGCTTGCTTAAGCCACTCTTCATTGCCGGTTATCCAGGCAAGCCGGAGGAGATTAAGAGCGCTTATCGAGTTGCCCGTGGGCTCGGCCCCGTCATAATCGGCCTTGAGACGGACCAGCACTGAACGATCGTTCCCTGAGGTTTCAAAAAATCCTCCCTGCGCCTCATCACCAAACAGGGCAAACTGCCTTTCCGTCAAGGCAATGGCCAGTTGTAGCCAGGCAATGTCAAAGGAGGCCTCATAAAGGTCGAGAAGGCCGTTGACCAAGAAAGCATAGTCGTCAAGCTGCCCGGCAAGACCACCCTCCTGATCCCGATAGCGCCGGAAAAGCATGCCGGAATCAGGATTATACAACTTGGTACGGATAAAATTGGCGGCCCGTTCGGCCGCGACAAGGTAACGCTTCTCACCCAGTACCTGGGAAGCACGGGCAAGGGCGCTGATCATGTGGCCGTTCCAAGAGGTGATGATCTTGTCGTCCAGATGCGGCCTTGGCCTTTGTTCCCGCACCGCATGGAGCTTCTGCCGGGAGCGCTCGAGCAGGCGTGACAACTCTTCCTCCGGGATGCGGAATCGTTCGGCGGTTTCCCCAAGGGGATGGGCGACATAGAGGATATTTTTCCCAATGAACTCCTCCTGGGGGTCGGCAAGGGCATTACCTGCCTCAAGGACGCCATAATGGAAAGAGAATATCTCCCCGTGCTCCTTGCCCAGGATGGAGGCAATCTCCTCCCTGGTCCAAAGATAAAATAGACCTTCGCCGTGAACCTCTGGTTTTCCCGACTGGACGCTGTCGGCATCCTCCGCCGAATAAAAGCCCCCTTCCGGGCTGGTCATATCCCGCAGGACATAATCGAGAATGTCCTGGGCGACATTGGCGTAAAAAGGATCCTGCCCCACTTGAAAGGCCTCGAGATAACTGCCCGCGAGTTGGGCCTGGTCGTAGAGCATTTTTTCAAAATGGGGCACCCGCCATTGACCATCCACCGAATACCGGTGAAAGCCGCCGCCAAGATGGTCGTACATTCCGCCGGACGCCATCTTGCGCAGGGTCACATAGGTCATGTTCATGGCCTGGGTCTCGCCGGTGCGCGCGGCATAGCGCAACAAAAAGTTGAAGAGCACGGGCCGGGGAAACTTGGGCGCCCGGCCAAATCCGCCGAATTCGGCATCATACTCCGCAGCAATCTGCCGAAAAGCCTTGGCCAAGATATCCGCTTCGATCTTCCCTGCCCCGGAATCCGTGGCCTTCTGACGAAGATGATCGGTAATATTGGCAGCCGACTCAACAATCTTCTCGGGCCGGTTGCGCCAGGCATCGTTGACCGCCGCAAGAACCTCAGCAAAACCTGGTAGCCCATGCCGTGCCTCGGATGGGAAATAGGTGCCCCCGTAAAAAGGCTGTAAATACGGGGTGAGAAATACCGACATGGGCCAGCCGCCATGGCCGGTAAGCGCCTGCACCGCAGCCATGTAAATCTGATCAAGATCGGGTCGTTCCTCCCGATCCACCTTGATGCAGACAAAATTTTCGTTGAGTATCCTGGCCACTTCCGGGTCTTCAAAAGATTCATGGGCCATAACATGGCACCAGTGGCAGGTGGAATACCCGATGGAGAGAAAAATCGGCTTATTTTCTTTGCGCGCCAGGGCAAAGGCCTCTTCTCCCCAGGGAAACCAAGCTACGGGGTTAAAGGCATGCTGGAGCAGATAAGGGCTTTTTTCAGTAACGAGCCGGTTGGGCTTTTTCCCCTGAGCCAGTTGCTGGTCGATAAAGGTCTGTATGGTCGTGGTGGCTGCCATTGGTATCCCCCCTTGCCGAACAAAAATATCCGGCCTGGAACATGATACAGACAGAAGCAGCAAACCGACAAGGCCGACTGCTCCTGCAAGTTTTCTGAAAATTCTGCCCGGCCCCGCAGACAGATGTCTTTGAGAGTCCACCTTGGCCTTCACCGTTGTTCGGACATCGAACGGATGGTAAGAGCTAAGGCGAAAAACGGCGCCAAAAACAGGGTGAGGACAACCAGGCAGCCCTTCTGTATCTGGGGATTTTTCGCCAACCGGACAATCTCCGGGTCAAGCACCCCTGAAAGGGCAATGGTGATAAGCGGCAGAAAGAGGAAGGCAAGCGAGCTTAGCACCAGCTCCGTCACAATCAGCTTGCGAAAAAATATCACCAGGGTATCCAAGGCAAGTTTCACCTTCAGCATGCGGTCGACCAAGCCAGTCAGGAGTTTAACCTGGGCTTGGCCATCCTCTAAGCGCGCCTTGGATCTTGCCAGACTCTCGCCGGCAATGCTTCGGGCCTGAACAAACTTTCTCTTGCCTGCAAAAAGAAGATTCTTGAAATCCCCAAAAAATGACTGGTAGGGATATTCCTGCCAAAAGGCGTTGAAATCCGCCCAGGTCATGGCCGCCGCATCCACCTGGGCGTTCAGTTCTTCAAGCCTTATCTCGCGCAAACGGGGGCAAGCCAGGCACAAGGATTGGGCCCGCTCCGCTACATCCAGAACATCATAAACACCGCGCCGCCGGAACTGTTCTTCCAGGTTAGCCAACACATTGAGATTGGTTTGCAGCTCCTCATCGTCTTGGTCGCCAAACCAGGCCTGCAACTGTGTCCAATCATCTTGCGCATCGGCCAAATTCTCACCGGCCTCCTTAGTTTTCAACTCGAGGATTCCAGACAGCACATTTTCCACCATGCTGTCGGCCAACAACAGGGCCGGGTCCATGAGAGCGATCATAAAATATCGGCGATCCTCTGCGGCCAGCTTACGGAGCAACTGCATCTGCTGCTGCCCCAGACCTTCATGGACCTTCACCTGAATAAGGCTGTATTGGATCTCGGGGCAATCGACATAGAGATTGGCCACTGAGCCCACCAGTTGCTCCGCTTTCCAGGGTTGACCAGTTAGTCTATGAAATCTGGCCATTATAAGATTGATATAGATCTTCTCTTTTTCCGTGCTGGCCGTACTGTTCGCCATTTCCAGAAAATGGGCCATATCCCCCATCCGACCACGCTCCAGAGCGACAAATGCCTGACCCAGGGTGGCGTAGAACTGCTTACCGCCCAAGGCATGACTTTCGACCTTCATAAAGTCAAAGGCCTGCTTGTACTGGCCGACCCGCAGGCAATCGAACCCGTTATGCAGGTTCCGGCTGTCAATCTTGACCCTGGTGGTTTTACCGCCGCCATCCCAGGAGGAAAACAGGGAAAAAGCGGAGTGGGCCAGAAAACGAGGCTGGTAGATGAGATACAAGTCGAAATAAGCGACGTACACCTGTAAGTCTGGATCGTTACGAATCTGGCCGGCGTCGATTTTTGTGTCCAACAGCTCCGCCATTTTTTTCTGCTCGGCCATGACCCGCCTAAACAGGCTGTCGATTTTTGCAAGAGGCAGATAGCCCACCAGATTGAGGCCGCGGGTGTCCATGGTCAGCTGTTTACTGGGGCAATGGGCCGGGGTATGATTGGCCATGCCACAATAAAAACACTCTGGGCAGGTTCCCTTGGCCGCCAGAAACCTACCGGTAAACAGCCGATCGCGTTTTAGTTCGCTGAGATCGCCAGAAAAACAGAGCTGGAACAACCCGTCTCCGACATCCACAAATTGATGGGCAGGCATTTTTTTACCGGCAAAAATTTGATCCCACTGAAGCTTCAAGGCCCGAGTCACATGGGGAATTTCCTGCTGCACCACACCCCAGACCGGGGCTGTGGCCTCGCCAAACTCAACAGGCGGATCTTTTTTCCGGTGCAGATGCAAAATAACCTGGATGGGTACCGCGCCCCAGTCTACTTGCCACTGGTCTTTTTTGAGAGACTCCAGGCTTTCAAAGAAGACGCTTAGGGCGGCAAAGGGCTCGTCATAATAAATAAGCATCAGCTCTGCAGTGCTTTCAGGGGCCTCAATCCCCACCTGAACAAGGAGATTGCGCAAGGCTTGCAAAAATGCAGGCCAACGCTCCTGAAGAACCTGCTCCCCCTGATACGACAAAGGGCGAATGGCCAGCAGGGAGGAATGATCGATCTCTTTCATGGTGTTTCTTTACCCAAGCGCCTTTTTTCTTTCCCTATTACTGCATTGTCGCCATTGCGCTATTGTACGTTTTTTCCGATCTCGGCACCACCTCAGTTTTGGCCGGAAGGAAAAAAGCTGGCCGATATTTCAAACAATGATTACTTTGCATAAATTCGACGCTGGCCGCTCATTCATTACCATCCCCCGCATATCTCAAGCAAAACTCGGGAACCCACAACAATGACCTCCGACAATGTAAAACGATTCGATGACGCTGCCGCAAACTGGGAAGAGGAACCGCAGCGTGTTGCCCTTGCCCGCAGGGTGGCCGAGGCGATCCAGCAGGCGATTCCCCTTGCCGACACCATGCAGGTTCTCGAATACGGCTGCGGCACCGGCCTGGTCTCCAGAGCCTTGAGCCCGCATGTCGCAAAAATCATGGCCGTTGACACCTCGCCACAGATGTTGGAAGTTCTTCGCCGGAAAGCCCGGGAAGAAGGGATCGGCAACATTGAAACCCTTGTCCATGACCTGACCCAACATCCCTTGCAAGACACGGATTTTGATCTGGTAATGAGCAGCATGACTCTACACCATATCCCCGATGTCGAGGCGCTATTGCGCCAATTTTTCGCCACCCTGAAACCGGAGGGCTATCTCGCCGTTGCCGATCTGGTCACGGAAGACGGCTCCTTTCATGAAGATAACAGCGGGGTTGCCCACCACGGAATCAACCCCGCGACAGTCCGGGCCATCCTGGCAAAAAACGGCGGCCAAGACATTGCGGTGCAAGAAATCCACGCCATTGAAAAACCGCAGGAAAACGGGGGCACGCTCCGGCGGTACCCCATCTTTCTTGCCTGGTGCCGAAAGGCATGAGGCAAAAAAGATGATTACCACCATTGACGGAGATGCCCGTCACTTCAACGATTTTGGCTGGCTTAAAACCTACTGGCTTTTTTCCTTTGCCGATTACTACACCCCGGACAACATCCAGTTTGGCCCTCTCCGGGTCTTCAACGATGATGTGGTGGTTCCCGGCACAGGGTTCCCAACCCATCCCCACGAAGAAATGGAAATCATCACCATTGTGCTGGACGGCGAGATGACCCACAAAGACAGCATGAACAACACCAGCATCATCAAGGCCGGAGACGTCCAGCGCATGTCCGCAGGCACCGGCCTTAGCCACTCCGAATATAATAGCGGCAAGGCGCCGGTCCATTTTTATCAGATCTGGATCTATCCGGACAAACACGGTCTGCAGCCGTCCTATGACCAGCGCAGTTTTAAGAAAGAGGCCTACCATAACCAACTACTACCCCTCGCCTCGGGCCAGCGACACAAGAATGTGGTGCGTTTTCATAACAACGCCACGATCTACCGGGCCGAGATTGATGCTGGCCGAGCCATCAGTTACGACACCACCGAAGATCGCCGCATTTTTCTCTATCTCACCTCGGGCGAGCTGGTGGTCAACCGGACCCGGTTGTTGCCGAAATACCAGGCCCGAATAGACCTGGAAAAAAACCTCGTGCTCCAGGCCGAAAAGAAATCGGATTTCATCCTCATCGACCTGCCCACCTCCCGGGGCTGGGGCTACGACGAAAAAACCCTGAAAGGCGGCCGATTCTAACAACCTGTACAAAAAAGGAGATCTTCATGGTACGTAAAATCAGCGGCGCCTTCACCGGCGGAGCCATCGGTGCCCTCATCGACAGCGTCAACATCTGGATCTTGGGCCAGATCGGGATAACGGCCTGGCTTGGCATCGGACTGCGTCCGCAATTCATCGCTCCCTGGCTCTATCCCCGCCTGGTTTGGGGCGGCATCTGGGCCATGCTGCTGATTCTGCCGTTTTCCCGGCAAAAAACAGCCCTGCGCGGCATCCTCATGAGCCTGGTGCCCACCACCATGATGCTGGTCATGGTCTTTCCGGAAATGGGCATGGGGCTGCTAGGCCTCAAGGCCGGGCTTCTTACCCCGCTTCTCGTGCTGCTTCTGAATTTCATTTATGGGATGGCGGCTTCTTTTTGGTACAAGAGTTGTGCGTGATGGAATGAAGGGGAAAATCTTTGCCATCGGCGACATCCATGGCTGCTCAGCCAAGCTTGAACTCCTGCTGAACCGGCTCCCCTTCGACCGCGAGCACGACACCCTGGTCTTTCTGGGTGATTATCTGGATCGCGGCCCCGATACCAGGGGAGTACTGAACCAACTCTGCCAGCTGCGAGCCGAGGGGGTACATCTTGTCCCGCTTATGGGAAACCACGAATATCTGCTGCTGGAATACCACCGGAGCGGTGATCAGGCGCTGCTCCCCTACCTGCGGCGGCTTGGCCTGGAAAACACCCTGGAAAGCTACGGTGGCGCCAGCCTCAGCGCGCTTGCCTCCCTCGATTTCATGCCCAGGGAACACCGGGAATTTCTACTCTCCCTGCTGCCCTATTGGCAGACAGAAGAATACATCTTCGTGCATGCCGGCCTGCGCCACAACCAGCCTCTTGCCGAACAGGATATCTCCGATCTCTGCGAGGTTCGGGAGGCCTTTCTTTCCCAGGAGCGGGACTACGGCCGGCGGGTCATCTTCGGCCATACCCCCTTTGCCACCCCACTTCTCACCCCATTCCGGACCGGCATCGACACCGGGGCGGTCTACGGCAATCTCCTCACCGCCGTGGAATTGCCGGAGCTGCGCTTCCATCACGCCGCCTGACCGTGACCCAAATCATGGGCTGAGCCGGTAATCTCCCTGCAAAAAGCGACGGGCCAGAATCGTCACCGCCTCGTCGGAATCAAGACGGGCGTCAAGCTGCCTAGTAAAACCGATCAACCGGCCCAGCTGCTCGAGAATACCTTCGATCTCCTGCCGACTCAGGCCGGAGAGACGACCGATCAGCAAATCACCCTTGGCCTTGAAGGCAAAGCCGTATTCCGCCAGCACCTGGGCCATGAGCTGGATGCGGCGAGAACGATTGGTGATGGCCGCGGCCCCGCCCACAAAACGAAAATAGATGTGGTTGTTGCGCGGGGTGTCACTGCAATAGCAGTCCAGCATATTAAAGTGGTAGCCGAAACGCAGGCTCATGTTCACATAGGCCGAACTCGCCAAGGCCACGTTCTCCATGCCCACCGCGCCGCCGGGAATATCCTCCGCCCGCGTCATGCCGGAGAGCAGATCGGCACCGCGCAGGGCTACCCCCTCGTTCTGCCAGACCCCGGGGGCAAGCATCCCGGCAAGCACCGCCCGCAGCGGCACGGACGCCACCTCCTCGAAGCCCGTTGCCTTGCCGGTGGTGTTGCCACGCAGACCGCCACCCAGATCGATCACCAACAATTGGACCGGAATCGGCAGAGTCAACCGGTGCAAGGCTGTCTTGCCGCCGAAAAACCTGTTGAGCCCCCTACCCTGCCCTTCGGCATTGGCAACCAGAGCCTGTACCGCTTTCTCATGCATGAAGCGGACAAGATCATGCACGGTCTTGCACTTTTCCGGGGCAAATTCCTGCTCCAGGGAGTTCACCAGGTTGAGCGGGGCAATATAGCGCATGATGTATTTCTGGCGTCGGAACTCATAGAGCTCCCGCAGTTTGGCCGCAGTTTGCCGCTCCTCCCGGAGGAGACTCTGAACAATCCCCTCATACACGACAACCTCGCCGCCCTCGCCGGCCTGCAGGGTGATGGCCTGGCCATGGTGCAAAACCGAGGTGGCGGAACCGGTATTGACCACGGTGGGGATGCTGAACTCCCGACAGATCGAGGCCATATGGCTGGTGGGCACGCCGATATCGGTGATGATGGCGTGCAGGAAGGGAATGGCCTGCACGAAATGGGGAGAGTCGTGCCTGGCCACCAGGATACTGCCCTTGGGGATCTTTTCCAGTTCGTCGAGGTGCTGTAGAATAAAGACCTTGCCTGCGGTGGTGCCTCGCTGCACCACCACCCCCTGGTTGCGGAGCAACACCGGATAGCCTCCCGCCGCCGGCGCGTGAGCGCTTGATGCCGCCTCGGCCGGATCTTCCACCCGCAAGGCTCGGGCCTGGAGCAGATAGCAATGGCCGGTTGTATCGATGGCCCATTCGATATCCTGGGGCACCTTGAAATACGCCTCAATGGCCTGGGCGTGCCTTGCCAGCTCGATGACCTCCGGCTCAGTAAGGCACGCCAATGGCCGCTGCTCCGCCGGGGTTTCCACCGTCGCGATCCCGGATGCCCCCAGATTAACCACCATCTGCTGCTTGGTGCCGATACGGCGTGCGAAAAGCTGGGGCGTCTCCCCCTTGACCACCGTGTAGAGATCGGCATCGGTCAGGCCGTCCACCACCGCCTTGCCCAACCCCCAAGCCGCACTGATCGACATCCGGTTCCGCTCCCGGCCGGAGGCGACGGTATAGATGACCCCGCTTGCCTTTGCCTCGACCATGGCCACGCAACCCACGGCCATCTTCAGCTTCCCGAGAGCATAGCCAAGCTGGCGTTGATAGCTGGTGGAATCGGCCTGGAAAAGGCTGGCCACCACCTCCTTATAGGCGGTCTCTACGGCCTCTACCGTGCAGAGAACATTGAGCACCGTCTCGAATTGGCCGGCAAAGGAATAATCGCCATCCTCCTCCTCGGCGCTGCTCCGCACCGCCAGGGTAGCGCCCTGACCAAGCCGAGACCGCAGCTTCTCCAGAGCCGCAGTAAGCGCCGCAGTGAAATCCTCCGGAAAACCACCGGCACAAATAGCGGTGCGCACCTCGGCCAGGGTGTCGGCATCGGCCCCGGCCAACCCGGCAAGGCGCGCCTCCAGGCCATTATGGCGCAAAAAGGCGGTAAAGGCGGTGGTGGTGATGGCAAAGGCCTCGGGAATAGGCAGATGCAGGGTGTTTGCCAGTTCGGCCAGGTGATAATTCTTGCCGCCCACCTCCTCGGCCTGGTCCCAGGTGATCTCCGGATAAAAGAGGACCAGGGGGCTGGAAAGCGGCGCACTCCCGCTCAACATCCGCTGCACCAGGCCGTCGATGCGGGCCAAAATCCCGGCCAGCTGGGGATATTGATCATCGGTCAGCAGGTTGAAATGGCGAAGTGCGTCGGAGATTGCCGAAAACAGTGTGGCATAGACGCCCTTTGTGTAATTGACATCAAAAAGGTACTCGCCACCGAGCTTTTCCCCCATCTCGGTCATGACTTCCAGTGTCCGGTTGTTGCCGTCGAGCACTGCCTGGAAGGCGCGAAAACGCGCCTTCAGGTCGGAGGCTGCGCTGCGGTCGCGACGGAGCACCTCTTTGAGTTCACGGAAAAAAGATTTTTGCATGGTCAACGATTCCCCAGGAGATCACCCGACCGGGATCATTCCTCCCCCAGGGCTCTCTTGACCGAGGCCTTCAGCTCCTTGATCTTAACCGGCTTGGGGAAAAAATCGTGAACATCGTCCCGCAGGGCCTCGATGGCCACATCCAGGTTGGCGAAGGCGGTGATCATGATCACCTTGACGCCCGGATACAGTTTCTTCACGGTACGCAACACCTCGAGGCCGTCTACCCCCTTCATCTTCAAGTCGGTGACCACCACGTCGAACCGCCTTTCTTTCAACCGTTCCAGGGCCGACTCGCCGTTGAGGAAGGTCTCCACCTCGTAGCCGTCCTGCTCGAAGGAGAGCTTTGCCATGTCCCCCACGATCTTCTCATCATCAATGACCATAATGCTATGCTTCGCCATCTGTACACCTCTTTAACTTTTTGCAACTGGGCAGGGTTATAGTAAACGTTGTACCGACTCCAACCTGACTTGCCACCCGGATGTTCCCCTGGTGATTTTTGATAATCCCATAGCTAACCCACAGGCCCAGGCCGGTGCCGCTTTCTTCCTTGGTGGTAAAAAAAGGATCAAAAATGTGGTCAAGAAACTCCGGGGCAATGCCCTTGCCGTTATCGCCGATCTCGATGACAATTTCATCATTGTCCGACAGATAACGGGAAGCAATGCGCAACTCTCCACCCTTGTCCATGGCCTGAATGGCATTGGTGGCCATGTTGACCAGGACCTGTTGAATCTGATGCTCGTCGATGTAGATATCCGGCAGATCCTCGGCCAGGGTAAGCTTGATTTTGATGTTGGAGATATCCAGCATGTTCTGCACCAGAGAGAGAATTTTCTGGATGACCTGGTTGGTGTCCGCCTTGGCCAGATGCTGTTCCTTGGGCTTGGCGTAATCAAGCAGGTTGTGGATGATCACCCGCAACCGCTCGGTCTCTCCATCCACCCGCTCCATGAAGCTTATCCGCTCCTCCTTGCGCAACCCATCGTAGACCTCGGCATAGGTCTGGGCGAGCATGGAGATATTGTTAAGCGAATTGTTGAGTTCGTGGGCCACCCCGGCCACCAGTATACCGATGGAGGCGAGCCGTTTGGACTGCACAATCTCCTTTTCCCGCTTCTGGAGTTCCTCGGCCATGGAGTTGATGGCGCTGATCACCGCACCAATCTCGTCGCTGGAGGGTTTTTCCTCAATCTTCCGGTAGTTGCCCCTGGAGATCGCGCGGGTGAGATTGACAACCTTGCGCAACGACTGGCCTATATTGCGGACGATGAGGTTGCTGAAGAGAAAAGCAAAAAGTACCACCGCCCAGAAGGAATAGAGCAGGATATTCTTGGAGCGGACGATGATCGCCCCTATCCGGTCACTCTCAAGACCGGTGATATTTTCGGAGAATGTTTTGAGGTTCTGCCCCGCCTCCCGCAGCTTCTGCTGAGCCGCGGTATCCCGATGACTGGCCTTGCTGATGGAATCGACCAGCTGTCTATATGCATGGAGATGCTCTTGAAGTGTCGTGTACTTCTCGGAACCCACGGCCCGGATGATGTCGGGCCGAACCTGTAACAGGGTCTCGCTGGTCTGATTGATCCTGCCCCTGATGTTGTCCAAGGCAGTGTCATCGCCGTAGAGGAAATAGTTTTTTTCAGCCAGCCGCATCTCAAGAAAATTGGCGTTGAGACCCTCGGCGATCACGGTAAAACGGAATTTGGTCAGGATCTCATTGAGGTTCTGGAGGGCAAAGATACCGATCAGCACGATGAGCAGGATATGCACCGCATTGGAGAGATATATTTTGTGTTCGATTTTCATGCCGCTTCACCCCGCCAATACGGCGCTTCGTGTTCTGGGCAGCTCTGCCTGTTCCTTGCGCACCGGCAGGTACCAAAGGCTCCCATCGATGATCATCAACAGGCCGAGAACGATCAGCATCAGGTCAAAAATCGTTTTGAACTCCAGGCCAAAATAACCGATCAAGCCGATGCCGATGCTCACAAAGGCAACACCGGTGCGAATAAAGGCCAGCCCAGTGCGAGCCCGCGAATAGATGGTCCGGTAGCAACCGGCAATGGTGCGCTGGGCGGCAAGCACATTCCGTTCCCGCGCCAGGTGGGTGCGTTCCCGGCTGGCTGGGGCAGGATATAAAATGGTGCAGTAATTGCCAAGCAGATCCCCTAGCCGCGCCAGCATGGTTTCCTTGATCTTTTTTCCCGATTCGGCATGCTCCAGGTTCTGATAGTTTTCCAGAAAACTTAAGGTGGTGGCACTCACCTCCACCAGGGTCTGGTGCCGTGGCGGGGTCATGCGCGAACGCCGCACCCGAAGATAGGTGGGCATGGCGCCGAAAAAAAGAAGCAGGCCGATGGCTAAGACCCCATAAGCCAAGGCAGGGTGGGAGGCAAAACGTTCGCTGCTCAAGAGAGTCCGGGAAATGGCGCCGAGAGCGAGGCCTGCACGGACAAAGGCCAAGGCGGTGCGGGCTCGGGCCAGATCGGTACGGTAACAGGCCAGCCTGGTCCGCCAATGAGCCATGGTATTGCGCCAGAAGGCCAGACCGGTCCGTTCGGTGCCGATGAGCATGCCAGGCGTGGCATGGAGGAAATCCTGGATATACCAAGAGAGGTCATCGGGCAGGGCCACCCGGAATTCATAGGGGGCCGGGCCGAAAATCTCCTCCACCTCCGTGCGCATGGAGGTGGAGGATGGATCGCAGGCGGCGATAACGATGGTGCCATCGGCATCCTTGATCACCGGAAACCAACCGCTTTGCCCAAGCTGGCTGCCGGACAGACCGATGAGCAGCTCGGGCGGGATGGGCAGCCGCTCGTCGTATTCGATGGATGCACAGTGGTAATAGTCGCGCAGGGCCGCGAGCAGCACCTCGCGCTCCACCCCGTATTCGCCATGGAGAATACGGGCCAGCGGCACCCCGCGTAACATGGCGGCCTGGGCCGCTTCCGCCAAAAGCTCGGGTCGTGGCAGGTGGAGTCCGGCGAAGGGTTGCCTCAGTGTCTCTGTCTCAACTTTCGTCATTGCGAAACACCACAGTTTGCCAGAATCGGACTGGCACACCATAATCGGGAATGCTGATCTCCATATCGCCGTAACAATAAGGAAACTGGCGGCGCATCCTCTCGGCCGGAATGCTCCAGACAAAGCCGTCCACCACCAGAAATAGGCCGGTCGCCATCATCCCATAGTTGAATAAGGCCCAACCGCTGCCGCCGGTATCGCCGAAAAAAAGCAAAAAAGCCACCCCGATCGAAAACAGGCTGAGACCCGTGCGAATAAAGGCAAAACCGGTGCGGGCTCGAGCCATGACCGTACGCAACCGGGCCATGACATTGCGCCGTTCGCCCAGTACGGTCCGCTCCAGGGCAACGCCGGTGGTGGCCCAAATTCCCGGGGCATGGGAGCTACGGACCGGCAGGGTTATTGGATTTCTATCCGGGCCGGATAAGACATGGCGGTGCGGGAAAAAGTAATCCCAAATCGTGGCCATGCCGGCCTTTTCTCGCACCGAGTCCTGCCCTTCCACCCCGGCCCGGCGGCCGCGCACATACCAGAAAAAGCCCTCCAGCGCCATGATGGCACCGACCGCGATGAGTCCGAGGTCTAAGCTCAGCCAACGGCTGGGCTGAAACTGGCGCAGCAAGCCAAGGCCGAGACTGATAAAGGCGAAGCCCGTGCGGGTAAAAGCAAGGCCGGTCCGGACCTTGGCCATCCTGGTCCGAAAACAGGCGAGCACCGTACGTTCCTCAGCCAAATCGGTGCGGTCGCTGGCCAGATAGCGCCGCCGCATCACCGGCGACAGGCTGGTCCATCCACCCCGCAATGCGGCGGCTTGCGGCACCACTTCGCTACGTCGAAATTGCGGGGCAAGATACTCGTTATAGACCTCAAGCACACTGGTGCCGCCGGTGGCCCCGGTATCAACGCAAGGCGGCAGGGTGGCGTAAATCGTCCGGGCCGGCAGATACCATTTGAGACCGTCATAAACCATAATAATACCGCTTACCAGGAGGGGTGCCTCCAGAAGCAGGTAATACCCGGCCCCGACCAGACGAAGAAAGAGGAGCGCAATGGTAATAAAAGAAAGGCCAGTACGGATAAAGGCAAGCCCGGTGCGGCTTTTCGCCAGCAGCGTCCGGTAGTGGGCAAAAAGGGAACGCCGTCCGGCCAGATAGGTGCGAACCTTGGCCAGGGGAGTGCGGCCTGCGGTGGACGAAAAACCTGGGTTGAGATCCTGATTATGCTCGAAGATGCGAAGAAGATCGGCGGGCAGGGTGACCTGAAATTCGATCTCCTGCACCCGGAGGGTCTCACGGATCTTGGCAGCCAAGGCGGGACTGGGCGAAGTGGCAATCACTGTTGCGCGGCCGTCTGCAACAACTCGCGGAAACCAGCCTTCCGCCCGGAGCTGTGCCATGTCCAGTGTCCATAACAAAAACTGAGGACCAATCACCGATTCGTGATACTCCACCCAGGGGCAGCCATACCGCGCGCTGAGTGCCGCCAGGGTTTGGAATTTCCCCAGCCCTATCTCCGAGGCCTCCCTCATATCCCATCCCGCCCGGATTCATTCTTTGCCATCAATCGGCTCAAGGCGTAATCCCCTTCCATAAAGGCGCGGGCCACAGCGGCAATCATCGCGTCGGTACCCATGGCCGCATCCAGCAGCCTGGTAAAACCCAAAATCCTGCCAACCATCACCAGCTTTTCCTCGATGGCCTCCCTGGCCGCCCCCTGCAACGAGGCGTTGACCAGATCCTCCTTGACATCAACGGAAAAGCCATGCTGTTCAAAGATCTCCCCGATACACAGGGCGCGCCGCCGCCGCCGCTCAAGACTGGTGCCGCCGCCCTTGAAACGGAACTTGATATGGTTGCTGCGCGGCTCAGGGGAAGCCACTGCGTCGATCATGATGAAGTGAAAATCCATCCGGGCGTTCATGTTGCAATAATCGCGGCTGACCATGGCGTAATTAGGCATGCCGATGGGCCGCTCCGACTTTTGGTCGGTGATAAAGGAGGACATCACCGAGCCCAGGGGCGTCCCGCCGGGCGGCGGTCCCCAGTGCAACCCAGGGGTGGTGATCCCCTGCCACAGCGCCTGAAAGGGGCGGGAGACCACCGTTTCCGGCGGAATTCTGCGGTGTTGCACCCCTGTCACAGCCAAGCCCCCGCCCATATCGATAACGCTGACAAAAAATGGTACCGGCGAATCGATGGCATGGACAGCACCAAGGTTTTCCTCCAGCATTTCGTCGCCGGCATGAAACATGGACAACACCGCCTTTTCATGGACAAAGCGGACGATATCATGGAGCGACTTGCATTCGACAATGGAGAAGGTAGGACCGTAGGCATCGGTGAGATGCAGCACCGTAACCAGCTCCTGCAACTCCCGGTGCAACGGGGGCAACGGCACGCGCATCCTCCGGACGGCGGGCGGACCATTTTGCCAACCCTTTTCCGTGGCGGTGATCTCTTCGGCGCTGGCCTCGTACACCTTGCCGTGGCTCGCATCCACCGTGATCCACTGCCCATCTTTCCAGAGGCTGGAACCATCTTTCAGGCCACAGACCATGGGCGTTTCCTGTTCCCGGGCCACGCAGGCCAGATGATCGGCCGGGCTGCCCAACTCCACCAGCACCGCCGCCACCTGACCCAAGAGGTTGGCCGCCTCGACAAAGCTCTGCTGCATGACCAGCACCACCGGTTCCTGGGGGATGTTTTCAAAATCCTTCCGCCCTTTCACCACCAGTACCCGCCCGGTACCCCTGCCTCCCGAGGCGATCACCCCCTGGGCCAGAACCGGGGAGTGTCCCTGCCACCCGTCCGTAGTCTGGATTCCCATGGTGGTCATGGGCCGTACCTGGAGAATGACCACCGCTCCCTCGCGGTCCACCGCCCATTCCAGATCGAGGGGGATACCCTCGCGCCTTTCCAACTCCCGGCCCCAACCGGCCAAGGCCTGCAGCTCCGCCTCACTGAGTACCGGCTGCTGACGGTCCTCCGGTCCAAGCTCGCGCCAGGCCACGCCGCCCGCCTCTTCGCAGGCGAGAAATTTTTCCTTGTCGGCGATGGTGGAACGCTCCCAGTCCACCCTGCCATCCGCCCCGACCAGATAGAGATCCGCGGCCGCGCTGCCGGAGACCGCAGCCTCACCCAGGCCGGGCACCGCACTGACCAGCATCTGCCCGCTTTCCGGCTCCTGAGGGGAACGGGTCAGCAGGACGCCTGCGGCCCGGGCCTCCACCATCTCCAGGCAAAGAACGGCCATGTCGAAGCGCAGGGGGTCCAACCCGGCGTTGAGCCGATAGGCCAGGCTACGGGGGTTGAAATTACTGGCCACCACCTGCTTGAACGCCTCCAAAAACTGCGCCTCATCGCAGACATTGAGCACCGAGCTGAATTGCCCGGCAAAGGAATGACGGCTGCCATCCTCACTGATACTGCTGCTGCGCACCGCCAGGGGTTTGCCTTTTTTGAAAAAAGACCGGGCCGCATCCGTGATTTCCTCGGCCAGGGCCGGAGGGATCACCGCCCCGGTGATCAAACCCTTCACTTGGGCGGCGGTGGCGGCGGAGACGTGCTTCTCCTTGTCCGCGCCGTGGCTGGCAAGAAGATGGACCAACTCCAGGGAAAGTCCCGTGTGTTCGAGGAAAAAACGGCAACCGGCCAGGGTGATCACAAAACCATCCGGCGTCGGCAGAGCGTTCTTGCGCAGTTCTGCCAGGGCCGCCGCCTTGTTGCCGGTTTGGCCCTTAAGCCCGCCGTGAATCTGGCCAAGCGGCAGCACACAGGGAAGATGTTCGGACGAGGCAAAACGGGCAAGCGTATCCTGAATGCGTTGGGCTATTGCCTGATGGGCGACCAGCAGCCCCCTGTACCGACTGTTGGCCAGAGTTTCCAGCCGGGCGATCATCTCGGCGGTTTCTTCGATGAGCCGGTGAACCAACTGGGCAAGGCCTGCCGGATCACCCTGCATCCGCAAGTGAATGCTGATTTCGGTGAGGCAATCCACGGCCCGGTTGTTGCCGGCGAGCAAGGAACGGAACACATGGTAGCGCGCCTTGACCAGCTGTTGCGCATCCGTCTTCCGTTGCTGCCGGATCTCCCGCAACTTGGCAATCTGTTGACTGAACCAGCGCCGCACCTACCCCTCCCCTCCGGCTTGCTCCTGCCTGATACTTACAAGAAAACGTTGAAAAAACTGTTCGATGGCCGCCTCGTCGCGCATCCGCACATCAAGCTGGCGGGTAAAGGAGATCAGCTCGCCCAAACGGCCCAGCACCCGTTCCATTCTCGGAATATCAAGATTCCTGGCCTTGGCGATCACCAGATCGCCCGTGCGCTCCACCTTGAAATAGAGGCCTGAAAGAATGGCGCTGATCAAGCGGGCCCGCCACTCGCGCTTGGCCTTCTCGGCCATTCCCCCGGCAAAACGGAAGTAGATGTAGTTGTTGTCCGGATCCGGCGACATGTAGGCGTCCACCACGTTGAGGTGGTAGCCCAAGCGCAGACAAAGGTTGCAATAGTGCTCGGCGATGATCCCCAGATTGTCACCCGGATAGGCTGGCCCGGTGAGCAGGGCCAAGGGCTTGCTGATCCCGGAGAGGATATCCCTGAACCCCAGCGGGGCAGGCTCCCTGATACTCTGATCCTCCTTGAGAAAGCCCTGGAGAATGGCAATAAGCGGCTTGCTGTTCAGCATTTCCATGCTGATTGCTCCACCTGGGGGCGCTTCGGGCTTCACTCCCGAGCCCAGATCGATGACCCGCAATTTGAGCGGGATCGGCAGCCGCACCGGCCGACTCAGCTCCTCCTGGGAGCCGCTCTGGTCGGCATGGAAATGGATCAGCGCGTCAATGGCCTTTTCGTGGGCAAAACGAAGGATGTCGTGGAAGGTGTGGCAGTTTTCCGCCTTGAACTCGGCGGAGGTTGGATCGGCCAGGGTGATGGGCGCCACCCAGCGCAGGATACGACGGAGAATCCGCAGCTCCTTGGAGGCGCGGTAGTCATCCTGTTCCGAGACATGCAACCGGACCAGACCCTCGATGATCCCCTGATAGACCTGCTTATTTTCCACATCCACAGTGACCTCCGCCCCCTCCGCAAGAAGGCTGAGGGCGTCGCCGGTTCCGAACAGGGCCGGAGTCCGGTATTCACGGGCAATGGTGGCCAGGTGCCCGGTGGGGCCACCAATCTCGGTAATCATGGCGGCGGCCCGCCAGACAATGGGGCTCAGTTGCGGGCTGGGGAAGCGGGCCACGGCGATGGCGCCCACCGGAAACTGCTCCGGGTCGGTGTTCTGATCCACATGCACCACCCTCCCCGCGGCAATGCCAAGGTTGGCGACCTGCCCCTTGCCGGACATGAGGGGGGTGGCTGCGGCCAGTTCGGCGGCCAGCTCACCGGGAAGCGGCGGCGGCTTGGCAGGCAGGGACAAGGGACGGCTCTGCAGAATTACCGCTTCATCTCCCCAGGCCCATTCGATATCCTGGGGTTCGCCAAAGGTCTTTTCCAGCAGCAAGGCCTGCTCGGCAAGCTTGGCCAACTCCTTGGGGGAAAGGGTCGCGGAGCCGCGCCGCAGACCGCTGGGCAGCAGGTCGAACGGTTCCCGGGTGGAGGGAAAGGAATCCGGCATGACGATCTCGCTGGTCAGCGGCGGAAAAGGCCAGACCCGGCTCATGACGAAGCGGTCGGCCTGTCTGCGTCCGGACACCAGGTCGTGGGCCGCGCCGCGCAGGGAAGTGACGAGCAGCTGGTTCTTCTCCGGCGCTTCCGGGTCGCGGCTGTAAGTGACTCCGGCAACCCGGGATTTGATCATCGGTTGCACCCCGGCGGCCATGGGGATCTCCCGGCTGCTGGCCTTTGGCCCAAGATATTCGAGGGCTGCGACTGAAAAACGGGAAGCGATCACCTGCCGGTAGGCGTCGAGCACCGACGACAACTCGGGCCGCACCTCAAGCACCGAATGAAACTGCCCGGCGAAACTACGAGTTTCGGCATCTTCGCCCACCCCGCTGGAACGGACCGCCAAGGGCGTAGGCCCCCCTGCCCGGTTGAGCAGTTGCTCCAGCTCGTCTTGCACCGCCGCCACCAGCCGCTCCGGGAAGCGGGCCTGCCGCAGCGAGCCCGCGATGCGTTCGCTGTGCTTGCGGCTGCTGCCTGGAGCAGCGCGGATGGCGTCGATCCGGGCAAAGAGGTCATTTGCCTCCATGAATTCGCGGTAAGCGGCGGCGGTGATGGCAAAACCATCCGGGGTCCGCAGATGCAGTCGATTGCGGATCTCGCTCAGAGTGGCGTTTTTACCGCCCACCAGTTCCTCAAAATCGCTATTGATCAGCGCATAGGCCAGGGTGAGATTGGAGTCATACGGCCCGGCATATTCCAAAGCCAGCCCGGAAAGTTTCCCGGCAATCTCCTCGTAGCAGTCGTACAGGGCAAGATAACGGTTGCTGGTCAGGCTGCCCAGGCAGGAGACCACCTCCCGTACCAGCTCGTTCAACCCGGCCACCGCTTCGCTTAAAAATTTCCGGTCAAAGACATATTCTCCGGCCAGGGCTCCTTCCATGCGGCCGATCTTTTCCAACACCGCGTTATTCAGAAAAAGCAGCCGACGGAACAGCCGGAAGGAGGCGGCAAACGAGGCCGGTTCTTCCTTTGCCGCTCTGGAGAAGGGATTAGAGGGGAAATTCATCTCAGGCATCCCTGAACAGACGGGGCAAGGTGATCGTGAAGGTCGTACCCCTACCCGGTTCGCTTTCCACCCCGATGTCGCCGCTGTGATCCTTGACAATGGCGTAGCTCAAGGAGAGGCCGAGGCCGGTCCCCTCGTTCTTGGTGGTGAAAAACGGGTCGAAAATATGGGTCAAGGCATCGGGAGCGATACCACCCCCGGTATCGCTGACCACGATCCGCGCCTCTTTGCCAAAGCCGCTCACGGTAAGCTCAAGACGACCATCGGGCTGCATGGCCTGGACCGCATTGAGCATCAGGTTGACCAGCACCTGCTGCAACTGGTTGGGATTCCCGCTGACCAGCACCGGTTGATCGGGATGGTCGTAGCGGTAGATGATCCCCCCCAGGCGAAACTGATTCTTTACCAGAGTAATGGAACTTTCCATCAACGCGACAAGATCCACCGGTTCCATAATATTGGACTTGCGGGTTCGTGAAAACTCAAGCAGGTGGTGCACCACCTCCCGGGCCCGATCCGATTGGACCAGGATATCGCGCACCATGTCCATTCGTTCGCTGCAGGCCAGATTGGGAAGATCCTCCAGCAATACCTCGGCGGTGAGCGAGATATTGTTCAGCGGGTTGTTGATCTCGTGGGCGATGCCTGCAGTGACCTTGCCGATGGCCGCAAGCTTTTCCGACTGCACCAGTTGATTCTGCTTGGCATTCAAGGCCTGGAGCATGAGGTTTAGGGAATTCACTAATTCGATCCCTTCCACAGAGCAAAGAACCTCATCATTTATAGGAATGGAATTCATCTCTCCCTGCATGATCCTGGCCGAGGCCTCGCGGATGGCGGTGAGGGGTCGCATGATCCAGCGCATCATGTACACAATCAGCACGGCGCCAAGACATACTGCCAAAGCAAGAATAAACACCGCTGTTTTCTGGTAGCCCGCGACCTCACGTTCCACGCGGACCCTCGCCCTGGCATCCATGTCGAAGATACTCTTGGTGATGTCCTGGCCGTGTTTGCGCAGGGCATTTTCCAGGGATTGCTTGTTGCGGGGAGACAATTCGTCCTGCAACAGCTGGCGGGAAATGGCCTCGTACTGGCCAAGTTCCTTGTCATACAGGGATTCCAGCTCACTTTTGTTTTCAAGGAGAACCGCCTTCACTGCGGCAATGGAGGCCCGGACCTGGTCCACATAGTCCAGGGCGTTGAGCAAATCCTTCCGGTCGTTGAACAGGAAATAATTCTTCTCGTAACGCCTGATTTCGAGCACCTTCTGGTTCAGCTCGTAAAACGATTCGATGATCCGAATCTTATCTTCCATACGCCAGAGGGCAAAGGTGGCGGTAGCGATGGCTATGATGCTCAGGCCCGCGACAATGCCGATCATGACCAGGAGCTTCCCCCGGATGGAACGGATTCCAGGAAAAAGGAACCGGCAGGGAGGAGAACTTCCCGCCTGATTGACCGTTTTCTGCGCCGCTTGGGGTGTGGGAAGGTTGGGACTCATTCTTTCGCTCTGTCGGATTCCATGGCTCGATAAATGACCTGTTTCAATTCATCCAGCCGGAAAGGCTTGGCCAGAAAGGCAAAAACCCCCTCCTGTTGCGCCAGTTCCGCAGTATCCGGCGAAGCGTAGCCGGTGATGATGATCACCCGGGTCTGAGGGTTCATGGCCCGGGCCCTTTTGAGCACCTCAATGCCGTCAATCCCTTCCATCTTAAGATCGGTCACCACGATGTCAAAGGGTTTTTCGGCCATGGCCGCAAGGGCTACGGCAGAATCGGTATAGGTTTCGATCTCAAAACCGATCTTACCGAATACCTGCTTGAGCCGCTTGCCGACAATGGGTTCGTCATCCACCACCATTAGTCGTATGTTTGTCTCGCTCATGTTCCACCTCCCTGCTATCAATTGCCGGCGACAATGCCGTAATCACCCATGAGAAAAGCCTCGGCATACCGAGCCACGGCCTGGTCATCCGTCATCTGCACATCCAATTGCCTGGTGAAGCCGATCAGGCGGCCAAGGATATCCAGGGTGCGCTCCATTTCCGGCTGCGACAGATTGCTGGTCCGGGCGATGACCAGATCCCCCTTGGTCTGGATGCTGAAATCAAAGGCCTCAAGAATCGTGGCGATGAGGGTCGCCCGCCGGGAACGCTTAGCAATATCGGTGGCTCCACCCAAAAAACGGAAATAAATATGATTATCGCGCTCCACGTCGTGACAAAAGGCGTCGATGATATTGAAATGATACCCGAACCGGAAGCACAGGTTCACATAGGTTTCGCTGATAATCGCGATATTGTGCCCGGTGTACTGCCCGGAAAGGGTGTCCTGCGGGGTGGTCATCATGCTGTGCATCATGTCCCGAAAGCTCACCGACATGGTCTCCTGATGCCAGGCCCCGGGAAAAAGCATGCCCTGTAGGATGGCCCGGAAGGGAATCGAGCGGATGGCGGAAAAAGGAATTTGGTCCGGCGGAGCGTCCGGGGCAATGCCGCCGCCGATATCGATGGCAAGGATGCCGGCCTGAATAGGCAGGTCCAACCGTCTTGCCAGGCCGCCTGGCAGACAGCGGTCATCCCGACCCAGCTCCACCAGATGCAGCACCGCAGTCTCATGGATGAAGCGGAGCACGTCGTGGAAAGTCTTGCACCCTTCCGGCCTGAAATCCTGCATCAACGGGTCAACCAGGTTCAGTCGAGAAACCTCCCGGAGAATACGGCGCAGCATTCTAAACTCCGGGGCCATGTGCAGGTCCATAGTGGTGGTCGCCTGATAGGTGAGGAGTTCCACCACCCTGCCCCGATAAATCCGGCGGTCCTCGGCATCCACGGTTATTTCCTCGCCGGGAGCCACCTTGGCCATGATATCCGGAACCCCGACCAGACAGGGAACCCGAAACTCACGACACAGTGTGGCCATATGGCTTGCCGGAGTACCCACCTCGGTGACAATCGCTGCGGCCCGCTGCATGACCTGGACAAACTGGGAGGAATCGCGGTGACTGATAAGCACTGCGCCCTCGGGAAAGTCCTTAAGGTCGGCCAGGGTTTCAACCCAAAAGGCCGGCCCAGCACCAATGCCCTGCTGGGCCACCCGACCCACATCCACCGCGACAAGCTCATAGCCTTCGAGTTTTTCGGAAAGCCGGGGCTTGCCTCGTTCGCTCTCCGTGATCAACAGGGGTCTGGACTGAAGGATGTAGAGGGTTCCCTGGGGGTCTAAGGTCCATTCGATGTCCTGGGGACGCTTGAAAAATGTTTCCAAGTGAATGGCGATTCCGGCAAGCTCGAAAAGAATCGGCTCATCAAGACAGGGAGCCTCCACCTGCCCGTTCGGCACCGCTTGCATCGCAAGCCCGCCATCGGCCTCCCCTGTTGACCGCAGGGCTTCATGTTTTGCAGCGATAACCCGCTCAATGACCTGCGGCGGTTCCTCCTTGCTGAGCCGAAAAAAATCCGTGGGCACCTGGCCTTCGACCACCGCCTGCCCCTGTCCCAAGGCGCCGACCGCGACCATGCTCTGCGAACCGGGCTCCATGGGATCAATGGAATAGATGATGCCGCTGGCCTGGGCCCGGATCATGCGTTGGCAACAGGCGGCAATGGACATGGGACTGCCTTCGGGAAATACTTGCCGCCGATATAGGATAGCCTTGGCGCCAAAAAGACTGGCTGCCACCTGCAGGTAGGCGCGATACACCGCCTCAGCCTGGGGAGGAACCTGCAATTCGGTATGAAACTGGCCGGCAAAAGAAAAATCCATATCCTCTTCCTGAGCGCTGCTGCGGACCGCGAGAAAAAGAGGGAGTTCATTGGTGGCCGTAAGCCGAAGAAGAGACTCGGTTAGGGTATCAAGAAAGCCGGATGGCGGCTCGGCGCGGAACACCTTATCCTGCAAAAGACAACGCAACGCCTCAATTTCTTCTTCATCGGGGAGATGCTCGGAAATCAACAGTTCAAACCGGTCAAATTCCGGTCTGATCCCGTTCAAATCCAGCAGATCGTGGAACAGCCTGGTAGTGATGACAAACCCTTCCGGGACCCTAACCTTGGGGTTATGGAGCAACTCGGAAAGATGCGCTGCCTTGCCGCCCACCAGAGGCCAGTGCCGGGTCTCAACCTCGGTAAGCCAGAGCAGGGACGGACCTTCCCGGTCATCCCGTTTGTTGAGGATCGCCCGGACCCGGGCCTCCATGGGGGTAAACACCTCATGCAGCGCCACACACTGGTTCTGGGTAAGGATGTTGATCGCGGCAAGGGCGCGGCGCATGGCGGCGATCATCTCCTCAACCGTGGCTTCCACATAGCGGAGATCAAAAAGATACTCACCGCTCAGTTTTTCCCCCATGTCGGCGATAAGTTCCAGGGCCTGGTTATTTGCCTTGAGCACCTCACGAAATTGGGCGAATATCAGGGGCAGAGGCCGACAGGCCTTGGGCGTAAACCAGTGTGGAATGGAGAAACCTTTCAGGAGATCACGGAGAGCCATGCGTTGCGGTCCTGAAAAAAAGAATCGGCGTGGGGCACAGATCAGGTTCCCCTTTTCTGCCCCACGCCTCGAAAGAAAGCGGGGAAATACAATCAGTGGCTGCCGCCACCTTTTTTGAAGATGGCGCCCACGGCCAAGCCCGCGAGCAAGGCGATAACTACCGCCATTATGCCATACAATCCGGCCTGGTCAAAGGCCATTTTTGACAAGGCCGCAACCATCCCGGTGCTCTTGACCTCAAGATGGGTCGAGGCCCGGTCAACCACCTTGCCATCCCTGACTGCAAGCACTTCCACGGTGTAGATGCCCGGAGGCGCCTGATACGGCCAAGCAACGTCCACCTTGTAGGTGTTACCGTCCTCACCATGCTGACGGACAACGGTACCCTCCTGGATGTCGTAAACTTTTTCCTGCTGCTTGAACTTAAGATACTCATCAAACCATTTTCCGTCCGCAGGATTACCGGCGCTGTCTTCAATCCGGATATGTCCGCGCAGGGCATCATAACCCAGGAGATGTTGATTAAGGTCAGCCACACCAAGAATCCGACTCAGATCGGCAGTACTGTGCAGCAGATAGATACGGGGCGCATCCTTGAACTCAAGGGTCCCTTTCTTCATCCAGACCAGACCACCGACCTTTTCCTTGTATTTCAAGGCAGTATCTGCTGGTTCGCTGGTGATGGTGACAACCAGATCGTCGGTGCTGGCGCTCTGGCCGGTGATCGACAGCTGAGCACCATGATAGGTGAAGGTTATAGGAATATTGTCCGGAGTAACCGAGCAGGTGAGGGCCTGAACGGCAGGGACCGGCAGAATGGCAAGCCCGAGCAGAACAATGGCCGCCACGGCAAGATACCGGGATGAATTCATGAGAGTGCGTTTCATTTTAGTGCCCTCCCGCATAAGAAAGAAGAATGGAAGGCTCCATCACCAGTTCCAAGACAATCTTGACGGTAACCGCCAGCACGATGATGGAAAGAAGGATCTTCAACTGATCACCATGGAGCTTGCGACCCAGCACGGTGCCGATCTGGGCGCCAAACACCGAACCTACCAGGAGAAGCAGGGCCAACATGAAATCAACCGTATGGTTGGAGTAGGCCTGGAGATAAGTAACCTCGATACAAGTGAAGAGAATCTGGAAGAGGCTGGTTCCCACCACCACATGCATGGGCATCCGCAACATGTAGATCATTACCGGCACCATGAGGAAGCCGCCACCGACCCCCATTATTGCGGCAAGAACCCCGACAAAAGTGCCAAGAAAAAGCGGAACCAGGGCAGAGTGGGTGACCCCGGATTTCTCGAAGTAGGTCTGCATGGGCAGAGCCGCAAAAAATCCGCCCTTCTTGTGTTTCGGCGCGGCGGTCGGTGCGGCTGCTGCCGGGGCCTTCTTGGTTTTGTGCATGGCGTTAAGGCTTTCAACGAACATGAAGCTGCCGACCAGACCCAGCATGACCACATAGGTCATCTTGATAAGGAAATCCGCGCCGCCGGAGGCACGCAGGATCTTGATCACCTGTACCCCCGCCGCCCCGCCGGCAAAACCGCCGATCAGAAGATAAAGGCCCATCTTGAAATCCACGTTGCCGAGGCGCCAGTGGGAAATGGTTCCCGAAGCGGAAGCCGCCACAATCTGGTTGGCATCCGTTGCCGCCGCGATTGTCGGCGGAATACCGATCATCATCAGGAGCGGAGTCATGAGAAACCCTCCGCCCACACCAAAGAGGCCGGACAACAGGCCGACCCCCAATCCCAGACCCATCACCACCAGATAATTCACGCTGGTAAGGGCTATTGGCAGATACATGTACATCTTGCTCCTCCTTTACTCATTTTTATTGTGTTGCAATACTGTTGAGAAAATGTCGGTCCTTTCACAGTCAGCCAGGGAAGATTCCCCCGGCTTCGAAGATTCAGGTCCGGCTGTTGACTTCGGAATAGCGCGTTCAAGGGTTGATGCGTCCCTTGGAGTCATGATAACAGACCACAGGTCAGGCAGATACCAATTTTCGCTGGACTGAAGCTGCTTGCGGAGCAAGTTTACCCAGACGGTCTTGCGCTCGAACCCTTTCCGGTCGTTGACCCCAAGCACCAGACAGAATATCCGGTGCGCGCACAGAAAGCGGATCAGGGGTTTACCCGTCAACCTTTCCAGAATATGCGTATGAATTTTTACCCCTTCCTGGTTGCCAAGCCTGGTTGCCAAAGAAACAAATTGTTCCTGTGTCTCTCTAGCCGCCGATCTCTTTCTGTCAGCCTTCTGATCCGCCTTGCAAACGGTATGCAGAATTCCCGTAGTCCGCCGGGCAAGTGCAACG
>JBAZCG010000006.1:29765-66490 GCA_041671085.1 Desulfurivibrionaceae bacterium
ACGGCATGGATGGTGGCGGAAAGATCAACGCTGGCGCCAGTCAGGAGGAGTGCGATACCAGCTTCCATGGACGCTCCTCGGATGCCTTAGTTCGGCAATCATTGCCGGAGCGTAAAGCATTAACCGTGCCACGGAATCTATCTTGCTGTTCACAGGTCGTTTTATAAAATAACCTGGGACAATGGCAACAACCTGATTGTTCAATACTGAAACAGATTTATTGTAACTAATTGTAAACAAACGTTTTTTCACAGTTGAAACAACTGTTTCTTATTGAAACAACAAAACCGCGAAATCCGAAAAACAGGGAGGGGGAAGGAGACGGCTACTTCTCGGAGAACAAATTAAGTTCCTTGAGGCGTCGCCATAAGGTGGTGCGGGAAATGCCAAGCAGGCGGGCGGTCTCTGTCTGGTTGAAACCGGTACGGCGATACACCTCGGTGATGTGCTCCTGTTCCAAGACCTTTAGGTGGCTGGCGTTTTTTTCCGGAACTGGGGGCTGGATTTCCGCAAAGAAAATATCCGGGGGAAGATCACTGCCCGAGAGCAACGGCTCACGAGAAAGGGCAACCGCCCGCTCCACGATATTTTGCAGCTCCCGGACATTGCCGGGGAAGGTGTACGAAGAAAGCGCCGCCAAAAAATCCGCCCCGATTTCCGGCACGGGCTTACCGAACTGCGTGGCAATGAGGGTGACAAAATGCTCCACGAGCAGCGGAATGTCCTCTTGTCGTTTGCGTAGCGGCGGGATATTGATCATCACCACCTTCAAGCGGTAGAAAAGATCCTGACGAAACTCGCCTGCGGCGATCATTTTCTCGATATCCCGGTTGGTTGCGGCAATGAGCCGCACATTGATACTGACCGGCGCGACTCCGCCCACCCGGAGCAAGGTTCGCTCTTGGATAACCCGCAGCAGCTTGATCTGCATGGGGATGGGCATCTCGCCAACCTCGTCGAGAAAGACGGTGCCGCCGTTGGCTGCCTCAAGCAACCCCAGCTTGGTGCTCACCGCGCCGGTAAAGGCTCCTTTTTCGTGACCAAAAAGCTCGTTGGCCACCAGCTCTTCACTAAAGGCCCCGCAATTAAAGGGGATAAAGGGGTGCTGGCCGCGACCGCTGGTGCTGTGGAGGGCCTTGGCCACAAGCTCCTTGCCGGTACCGCTTTCCCCCTGGATGAGCACGTTGCAGTTAAGCGGCGCGATCTGACGGATGGTTTTGAAAATCTCTTGCATGGCCGGGGAGTTCCCAATGATCCCGGCAAAACGATCGACAGGGCCTGGGTCCGCAAGATCGGAAGCGGATTTACCGGAATAACGCAAGGCGTCGCTGATGGTATTGCGCAATTCCTCAAGCCGGAACGGCTTTGCCAGGTAGTGGAAGGCCCCGGCCTTCATGGCCTGGACCGCATGGTCAACGGCGGCATAGCCGGTCATCATGATGACCTTTGTCTCGGGGGCCAGCATGATAACCCGTTGGAGGATTTCCATGCCGTCCGCATCATTAAGCCGGACATCCGTAACCAGGACCTCAGGCGGATGCTCGCTAATCCTGGCCATTGCCTCACCGGCGGAGATAAAACCTTCTACCTCGTAGCCATCCTTGGCCAGGGCCTGGACAAGGCGACGGACCGTGACGATTTCATCGTCAAGGATATAGATGCTGGGCTTTGCAGAGGCGTTGTCTGACATGGCAAAAATATTCCAAAAAAAATATTGTAGGACTGAAGATATGAGGAGAAAAAGATATTTACCCTGACCGCTAATCCCCTGTGAAAATTTCTTCCCAAAGATGACCATGCCAACCTAGCACGCCCCCCATCACCTTGCAAATTGATTTTTTTCTTCAACGTCGCGACAACGGATAAACATCCCGCCCCTGACTCCCGCAAAAAAGCCTTTGGCAAACTTTAGGGATTGACGATCCTTTCTGAAAGTTCCATATTCCCTCACTATACATAACCAACCACCAAAACCAGGTCATCCTGAACCAATGCCCCCCGCCAGCCAAACCAACCGCGCCACCACCGCAGCAGATTACCCGCAACTGCGGCTGATCTGCCTCTTCTGCAAGGGCGAAGCAGTCCTTTCCGGACGCTGACACAACGCCACAGTACTCTGCACGGCGTGCGGAATGGAATCTTCGGTAAAGCCCTATCGGGAACAGATCGAACACTGGCAGGAGGATGTCTGCCTGTGCCTGGACCACAAAGGGGAGCCATAAACGGCACCACCCGGCGCGAGGGATTACAGGCGATTTTTTGTTTGCGCTACAGAGCAGACGAGGCAGGACTCAAGGGGGGGGAGGTCAAATTTTATAACGTTGATACATTTCCCGCCGTACCGGGCAATCACAGGTGTGCAGGCTGCCATATTTTTTTTTGTAAAGACACGCTGCCTCGTCCTGATCATCCTGCCCGGCGAAATAAAAATTATCACCGTCAATGGGAAAAGCAGGTCGGCAATAAGTATGCTCCGCACGGCAGGCATAGGCGCGCTGGCAGAGTGGCGCCAGGATGGCGTTTTTCTTGTAGATCATTCTTCTTTCCTTGCCGCATGGCTTATAAAGTTATCCACCCTAGCACACCACCGGCACGGAACACAATACTGAAAAAATACGGGGCGACGCTGGACGCACCGTGAAGCCTATTATCCCTTGCGGGTAGACCTGTACGTCTCCACCTCCTGCATAGCCTTCCCGTAGCAATCCGGACAATAGCCATGGGACACCCGCAACCCTGCCTCCTTACGCATATATTCATCAATACTTTGCCAATCCCCGCTGCCAGGTTCTTTCCCCTTGTCGTTTCTGATTTTTTTGCACATCGAGCAAATGGGTAAAAAATCCTCATAGACCTTGAGCCGTTTTTTGAGCTCCTGATTTTCAAAACAATTCCGGAGACGCAAAGCCAGGTCATCATAGGCATAGGGCTTGAGCAGATAATCGTCCGCTCCGCTCCGCAAGGCCTCGATGGCGGAAGAGATATCCCCAAATCCGGTAAGGATGATCACCCCGATCGCGGGGCTCCTCGCCTTTACACCTTGCAACACCTCTATTCCCGAAATCCCTTCCATGCACAGGTCGGTCAGGACCAGATCGTAATACCCATTCTGCAAGGCGGCCAGCGCTGTTTCCCCATCGGCGAAAGCGGTGACGCCGTAGCCCATTTCTTCGATATCCCGACGCAAGGTATGACGGATGATCTCTTCATCGTCAACCAGGAGTATATTTTTTCGCCACCGGCCCGCTTCTCCCTTCATGTCCGCCCCTCCACCGGCAAAAGGACCGTAAAGGTGGAGCCAATGCCGGGTGTGCTCTCCACCTCGATTGTTCCGCCATGCCGGGCGACGATGCCGTAACTTACCGTCAGCCCCAACCCCGTGCCCTTGGCCGCTGATTTTGTGGAAAAAAACGGTTCAAAGAGTCTTTCCTTATCCTCCGGGGTAATCCCCTGACCGTTGTCTTGAAACTGCACCGCGATAGAGCCACCCATCTCCTCGGTACGCACGGTTATGATGCCGGTCTTCCCGGCAATCGCCTCCGTGGCGTTGGTGAGAAGATTGAGAAAAACCTGCTTGAGCTGATCTTCCACCGCCTGTATCCTCGGCAAGGAGGGTGCGAATTCCTTGCGCAGGGCAATGCTTTTGGTCTTCATATCTTTCCGGCAAAGCAGCAGAATATCCTCCAGGGCGGCATGCACATCCACCAGCGTCTCTATTCCGCTGGTCGGACGGTTAAAACTCTGCAGATCCTTGGTCAGCCTGGCAATACGCCCGCATTCCCGAATGGCAAGCTCGACCATCTGGAGATCCTCGCCCTCGAGCTTGGCCCGCCGTTGCAAGCCGTCCAGGACATTGCGAATGCCACAGATCGGGTTATTGAATTCATGGGCAATGGAGGCGGCCAGCTTACCCACCGCGCTCAGTTTTTCCGAATGCAGCAACTGTCGATGGATTTTCTCCAGCTCCATAGTACGCTGGCTGATCCGTTGCTCCAGCAGTTCCCGCGCTTCGTGCTCCAGGGCCTCCCTGTTCTTCCGTTCCGTGATATCCGTACCGATACTTAGTTTTGCCCCAATCTCCCCCATCCACTTGATGGCCCGGTCATGATGCTCATACCAGAGCCCATTTACAGTATTTTGATTTTCCCAGACATAGACGTTGCCATGAGTATGGGTGTCGCCATTGATGACCAACACCTTTTCGTTGCTGCAAAATGTACAGGGACCATCCTGCCCGCACTGCATCACCGTCCAGCATTTCCGGCCAATGCCTTCCCCGAAAACCTCCCGAGCATGACGATTCATAAAGAGAATCTCATAGCTGGTCATATCGGCCACATAAATAATCGCGTCAAGACTGTCGAGCACGGTGAGCAAACGCCGGTGCGCCCTGGCCAGACTGTCCTCGGCCTTGTTACGCTCGGCGATCTCTTTGAGCAACTGCCCGTTTGTCTTGGTCAGACTGTGGGTTCGTTCCTCAACGAGTCGGGAAAGATGCTCGCCATGCTCAAGCATCCGCGCTTCATCCTCCTTGCGCTTGGTGATATCGCGAACCAGGGCCAGGATCGTGCCGCTCTCGTCTTCCGGAATGGCCAGAAAATTGAGCCGCAACCGCTTTCCGCCAAGAAAAATCGCCTCATCCTCCCCCGCGTACACGGAGTGCTGCGGGGTGACCGCCTCGACAAGCAGGCGCACTTCGGAGGCATAGGGTTCGTGAAAAAGACCGGAAAAAAAGTTCGCACCCAAAAGTTTCTCTTCAGGCTGACCAAACAAGGCGATGGCGCTGGCATTCACATAGATGATTTTCTGGGCGCGGGTAAAATGAACCACTCCCTCGGACATGTGGTCAAGAACCAATTCAAGATGCCTTTGCGAACGCAACAGCTCTTTGGTGACTTCACGCTGATAAATGCCGTCAAGCCCAAAGATCTGCGGCTCGCAACCGCGTTCTGCCCTTCGAGCCGAATTTGCGATGAGTTCTTGGACATGAAAGAAGATGTTCTTAAATGACCCCTTGGCAATGCAAGCATCGGCGCCATAGGAAAGAAAATCCGTTTCGCCTTCGCTGGCAATGGCGGAAAGGATTACAATAAAGACATGTTGCAGGTGGGGCATACTGCGAACAATGCGGCACAGCTTGTCGCCGCTGATATTGGGCATAACCAGATCGACAAACATGATGTCCGGGACAAACCCATCAAGGACATCCAGGGCGGAAAGACCATCCTGGGCGACACGCACCTCATGTCCTTCTTTTTCCAGAAAGCTGGACATAAGCTCGAGGATGAGAGGATGGTTGTCCACAGCCAGAATTTTTTTGGGCATGGCACTTCCCCCTTTGTGACAACCACCGGAGAATGGCCTTCCCTCTCTGGAAAACAAGAGGATGAAGATTTTTTATTATAGAACTACTCCGCGAGAAAAGTCAAAAATCTAAAAACGCCTATCTAAAACATCACTGCTCCCCGGAGGCGGCGAAACCCGGAGCGCTTCGCTCGCTGATCCCCCGCCTGATTATCTCCTTATTGTAGGCGGCGATGGCCTCACGGCGCTTGAGCATCCCCACCACCCAGCGATTGTCTGCCGCCTCCACCACTGGAATTTCTTCCAACCCTTTTGCGTCAAAGAGAGCCATGGCGGTGTAGAGGTTGTCTTCCGGGGTGAGCACCACAACCTTGCGGGTGCAGATGTTCCCCACCCGGGCGGAAAGCCGCAGCTCCTCGTCATGGAGAATACTTTTTACGTCCTGCAGGGAGATAACCCCGGTCATCCTGCCGCTTTCATCGACCACCGGAAAATAAAAACTGTCCCCGGCCATGCTAAAGATGGTCAGCAGCTGATCCACGTTGGCCTCTTCGCTGATAAAATCCACATCCTCGCTAATGACCCTGCCGACCTTGATGGACTTCATCACCGAAATTTCCCGGCCTTCATGGAGATCAATGCCGTCCCGGCTGAAATCCACGGTGTCGATGGAATCCGGATTCAGGCGGGTGGCCACCACCGTGCCGATGATACTTGAAAGCATGATGGGGATGATGATGCGATAGTTGCCGGTCATTTCAAAGAGCAGAAAGATGGCGGTGAGGGGCGCATGGGTGGACGCGGCGAGAAAAGCGCCGATACCCACTGCGGCATAGGCCCCGGAATTGGCGGTATACCGGGGCAACAGGGTATGGGCTAGGTCGCCGAATGCCCCGCCGGTCACAGCCCCGATGAAGAGCGCCGGGGCAAACACCCCGCCCGCGCCGCCGGAACCCAAGGTAAGGGCGGTTGCCGCGATCTTGCAGAAAATCAGCGCAACCATCACCCAGAGCACACCATGGCCGACCAGCACCTCTTCCAGATAATGGTACCCGTCGCCCATGACCTGGGGAAAACCCATGGCCAGCACGCCAAGAGCCAGGGCGCCGAGCAGGGGCTTGAGCTGCGGATGCAGACGGAATGCGGCAAAGCGGTCACGGATCGTATAAAATACATGGATATGCAACACCGCGATCAGCCCCATGACCACGCCCATCAGCGAATAGAGCGGGATTTCGACCAGGGAATTGACAATCTCATAGGCAGGAATGGGAAAGGCCGGAGAAGCGCCATAGTAGCCGCGGGAAACAACGGTGGCCATGGCCGAGGAAATCACCAGGGCGGCGAAAGAACCGATTTCGTAGGTCCCCAGCAGAACAATCTCGGCGGCAAAAAATACCCCGGCAATGGGGGCGTTGAACATGGCCGCCACCCCGCCGGCGCAACCGGCGGCGATAAAAATCTTCATCCTGCTCCCGGAAACCCGAAAGAACTGGCCGAACTGCGAACCCACCGCCCCACCCACCTGGGCAATGGGCCCCTCGACCCCGGCGGAACCGCCGGTGCCAATGGTCAGGGCGCAGGAAATAATCTTGAGGGAGATGGTGCGAAACCGGATAATCCCGCCTTCCAGGTTAACCTGGCGCAGGAATTTCGGGAAGCCGTAGCCGTTGACCTCGCCGGGAAAAAGCAGGGAAAGGGGGATGAGCAGCACCATGCCGCAGAGGGGAATCAACGGCAAAAGCAGGAGATGCAGCCCACCTTTCTCAATGCCGAGCAGCGCGGAGCCGCCGACAAAGACATAATCATGGACCAGACCGACGGCGGCGCGAAAGAGAATATTCGCCGCCCCGGCCATCAGGCCGATACAGGCGGCGATGGCGAGCACCCGGAAATTCTCGCCCGGCAGGATTTTGCTGATCTTCGTCTTCATGCCTTTTCCGGGGTCTCACACCCCAGCAACTTTGCCTGGCGCAGAAAATACGCATCGGTCATTCCGGCTATAAAATCCCGGGCCATGGCGGCAGGCTGCTGGCCCGCAACATACTCCTGCCCCTGTTCATGTAAAAAATTCGCATACATTTCAGCCTGGCGCTCCTGCTTGGCAAACTGGTCAAGACAGGAGGCGAACAACACCCGGTAACAATCGGTAATCTTGGCAAGGCCCTTCTTGATGGCTGGATTCAGATAAATCCGCTCATAATTGAAGGCTTTAAGCTCTTGCAACCCTTCCGAAACCTCCACGCTGAAGGCAATGGCCCCTTCTTCAAGGCCACCCGCGATCAGATCGGTCACCAGACGATAGACCATGCTGCCGTTGGTCCGGCCAAAAATATCCTGGCAACCTAAGGGGATATCATCCCGACTGATGAGCTTAAGCTCAATGGCATCCTCGATATCCCTGCCGATATAGGCAATGGTGTCTGCAAAACGGACAACGCAGCCCTCCATGGTCATAGGGACCAGCTCCTGCCGCCGATCAAGGGCCTTGGCCGCACCCTGTAAGTCAAAATCGGCAAAGGTCTTGCCGGGCTGGGGCGCAAGTCTGCGGTTGTGAATCTCCCCATCGTGACACATGATGCCGTCCAGGGTTTGTAGGGTCAAGTTCCAGCCCTTCCCCTGCCGTTCGATGCCTTCCAAAAAGCGGACACTTTGCAGGTTATGCTGAAATGAGGGTAGCCCAGGGCGATGGCCTCGATGAGATCCTCGTTCAGTCGCAGATAGCGGCCAATGGTTCGGGCGATTTTTGCCACCAGCTGCACATGCAAGACCCGATGCGTGATATGGTCGTTCTTAACCATGTAAAACACCTGGGTTTTGTCGATGTAGCGCGTATAGGCCCGCGAATGCAAAACCCGATCGCCATCCACGGCAAAGGACTGACGATGGTCCTCGTCATCCCCCTCCTCCGGTTGCCGCCGAACGCCCTCCCGGCTTAAGCTGGCAAGCGGCGACAAACGCTCGGCCTCAAGGGCATCCAGTTGGTCTTTCAAGACGAGTAAACTGGGGTTGATCAGGTGGCGCATGGCGTTATGGTCCGATGGTGTCGTGGGCGAAGAGAGAATAAAATATATCCCTGCAATCCCATCCGCACAATGCCCTGTTATATTTTCGCCGGCATCGGCCTGCCGTTTCTAAAAAATAACAGTCAGATAGGAAAAGAGCAGCGCAACGATCAGGAGATTGATCCCAAGAAAATTCCGAAAACGGACGTGCCCTTCGAAATCATTGAGACAGAACTGCCACAGGATATAACACCCGGCGATGGAGCCATTGAGCATGAAAAAAGCCGAGAGAATCTGGACTGGGAAATCCGGGATGGTAAAGGAGAATTTCTCCAAAAACGCCACTCCTGCCTGACGCCCGAAGGTGGGGATGAAATCGCCAACCCCTGCAGCAAAATATCCCAACCGGTAGACAAGCTCCCCGGTGAAGGCCATGGGGATCAGAATGGGAACCATGGGCGAAAACTTGCCGAACATAGGGTCCTCATTGACCCCGAACAGGCGGGCGCCAAAACGGATAATCGTCAAGCTCAGACCAAAACCCATCAACAGCAGCAGACTGAAGAGCACTGCATCCGGCCAGCCCGAGAAGGCGGCAAGCTGGCCGTAGATCTCCTTTTTTCGCAAAAAGCGGGCAAGCTGAGAGCCTATGAGAAACGGCACGATATACGAACAGGTGATGTAGCGCCCCTTGTTGCGGATCAGCTCCGAATAAGGATTTCGCAAAAGCAGCTGCGGTGAATCCCGGTCACAGAACGGCAGACAGTGACCGCAGACCAAACAATGTAGGTTATTCTGGACATTATAGGCGCCAAGATAGACCGGGCAGCCCTGCATGCCATCAACGCCTTTTTTGCAGGCAAAGGTTTCACAACCGCGACATTTTTCATGATCCGGCCTGAACTCGGTGATGGAAAGGGTTGCCGCTGCGCCACTGATGCGGCCCAAGGGACAAAGATGCCTGCACCAGGCCTGCCCGGGAAAAAGAACCGCAAACAGGGCCGCGCCAAAAACGATGGACAATACGAAACAAGAGGTGCCGACCGGCGAACGGTCAAGTCCGACAACGACCTCGGTCCAAATGATAAGAGCCAGCAGAATAACCGAGGCATACACGCCATACTTCTGGAGAATTTTCGGCACACCCCAAGAAAGGGTTATGCCCCGACGCTGTAGAAATACGCCAAGCCCCGGAAATGGGCAGATTCCGCACCACATCCGCCCCACAAAAAACCAGCTCAAGACAATGCTTGGCCAGATGAGACCCCACGAAAGAAACACCGCAACATTGCTGCGCGCATCCCTGGGGCCGAAGAGTCCGGAAATAACCACCAGGGCAAAGAGAATATCACCGGCGGTCCGCAGATAGGCATAGTGATGCCGGGCGGCGAGAAACCTTCTTATTCCGGGAAATACCCGAAACAGATCTAGTCGCTGTTCGTCTATGGAGATAAGACTCTTAAGGGCGCGGGTCCACCAGGTCACAAGGCTATCCTACCTCTTCCAGTACCACTGACAATTGCATCTGCCGATTTTCTCGCTCGATGGTCAGGGCAACCGTATCCCCAACCTTATAGTGATCCATGACATTGCGCAAGTCGTCGTAGGAAGAAACTTTGTGGCCATCGACCGCCAGAATGACATCCCCGAAGACTATCTCCCCCTGAATCCTGCGGGTTCCCCGCAGTCCGGCAGCCTCGGCGGAACTGCCCGGCTGGATATTCATGACCAGCACCCCTGTCACCCCTACCCGCCTGGCAATCTGATCATCCGCCACGGCAATACTGAGGCCAGGACGAATCAGTCGCCCATGTTGGATAATCTCCGGAATCACCCTCCCCACCACGTCAACCGGCACGGCAAAACCGATACCGGCGCTGCCTCCGGACGGACTATAGATGGCGGTATTCACCCCGATAAGACGTCCGGCGCTGTCTAGAAGAGGCCCCCCCGAGTTACCGGGGTTGATGGCGGCGTCCGTCTGGATAACCCCCTGGATGGTTCTGCCGGTTGCCGATTGAATCTCCCGGCCCAAGGCACTGACAATGCCGGAGGTAAGACTCTGATCAAGACCAAAGGGGTTACCGATGGCGAAAACCTTCTGACCCACCAGCAGGTTATGGGATTCCCCCAAGGGAAGCGGAGTGAGTTTTTCTGCGGGAGCCGAAATTTGCAGCACCGCCAGATCCTTGTCCGGCGCAACGCCTACTAGGGTTGCCTGCCAGGTTGAACGATCCGCCAGGGTAACCTCAACCCGGCTGGCCGATTCGATGACATGGTAGTTGGTCACTACCCGACCCTGCTTGTCCCAGATAAAACCGGAACCCGTGCCCTTAGGAATTTCATGGATATTGAGGCTGAAGATGTTCCTTCGGACTTCAATATTGGTGATATAAACAACCGCTGGAGAGGCAGAACGAAACAGGGCGATGGTGCTTTGCTCATCGGCCGCGAGGTCTCCCCGCGCCGTTACCGGGATGGGGGCGACTGTAGGCGCAGGAGCCGGTCGCTGGTAAACGAAAAAAAACCACCAACCAAGAAGGATGAAGAGTAACAGAACAGCAGAGGAAACACGCTTTTGCCTTGGGGCGTTTGCAGGGGGAATATTCATCCCTTAGCCTAAAGACTCAACATTTTTTTTAGCGAAGGGCATCGTCGGACCCAAACGGTGAATAGCCGTTACAAGTACCATTGCTTTGTTGCCGATGCATTGTGTCGTGCTAGCAATATTCATGCTCTCAACCCGTCTGTGCGCCGAACATCAAGAGGATACAGCAAAAAATATAGCTTTTTTCAGCAAAAACCGCCAACCATAATGAAAAACCTGCGGAGGATGAACAATTTCCTCATACCCGCCGAGACAGCCCTTACAGCTTGTGCAAAAGCCCACTTCCTTATCACAGCCAGCCTTGCAAGGCCTCAACAATTTTTTGCGCCTGGTCAGGGCTTGAAATATTGAATTTGGACTGCTGGCTGTATTCCCCGTTCACCTTGCGATAGCGACGGATGGAGTACTTATCCGGGCTGTACTCATTTTTTTTGGGATCCCACTGCTGATAACGAAAGAGAATGGTAGCCCAGGCGCCCTTGGACAGGATAACTTTTTCGATTTCCTTGACGACCACGACCCCGTCTTCTTCATAATTGATTGTTACCTCGTCAACGGTTGCCGCCATATCCTCTCCCTATTACCGATCAGCCAAACGGTCTGCGAAAAACAGCATCCGACTTACACTTCCACCGAGGACGCTGCACCAAAAAAAAGGACTCGGCAGATACGCCAAGTCCTTAAAATTTACATGGTAGCGGGGGCAGGATTTGAACCTACGACCTTCGGGTTATGAGCCCGACGAGCTACCGAACTGCTCCACCCCGCGTCAGTGGCGACATAATACTCGCTACAGGACGAATGTCAAGGAAAATAAAGGGATTAAGACAGGTCCGCCGACTGTTCCCGCAAGGCGGCAAGCACCATAGCCGGAAATCTTGTCAATCTGCCATCGAGATCCACGACCGCATGGGTGGTGTAACCCTGAACCAGCATTTTGCCGTCATTTTCCCGGATAATCCGGTAATTGAAACGACAGGTTCGGGATTTCACTTCCAAAAGAGAGGTTTCAATCAGCAACAGATCGTCATAGCGAGCCGAGGCCTTATAACGCACCTGACATTCCACCACCGGCATAATAAAACCCTGCTGTTCGATCTCTTTGTAGGAGAGCACCCGCTCCCGCATAAGCTCAGTCCGCGCGGCCTCAAAATAGCGCAGGTAATTGGCATAATACACGACCCCGCCGGAATCGGTATCGCCGTAAATCACCCGACAACAATACCTATGCAGCGGTTCGTACATCTCAAAAGAGCTGGCCGCCATCACGCCCGTCCGAGAACCCGTTTGAAAAACTGTCGACCATCTGTCAACATTTCCCCTGCCATGGCGGCGCTTTGCTCATCATAGGGCAATCCACTTTCCGATTGCCCTGCCCGCGAATCATAAATAGCCACCGGCACGGGATCGACGCTGTGTGTTCTTGCCGCAAGCGGAGTAAAATGATCCATGGCCACGGCCAAGCGAAAGTCATAGCCGCTGGCCATCAGCGCCTCAAAAATCGGCTTGACAATCTTGCCATCAAAATCCTCAATGGCCTGGAGCTTGTCCTGAAGACTGCCCTGATGCCCTGCCTCGTCCGGGGCTTCAACATGCACAAAAACCAGATCCCTTGTTTTCAGGGCCTCAATGGCGGCGGCCGCCTTACCTGCATAGTTGGTGTCCAGATAGCCTGTGGCGCCGTCCACCTCAATGATTTCCAGGCCGGCATACACCCCAATACCCTTGAGCAGATCAACCGCCGAAATCAAGGCCCCTTCGACGCCAAACTGCTCCCTGATGGTCGGCATGGATGGAGCCTTGCCCTCACCCCAGAGCCAGATGGCATTGGCGGGATTGCGCTGCTGTGCCTGCCGATCACGATTTACCGGATGGTCAGCCAGATAGGCCACGGCCTTGGTCAAGGCCTCTTGCAGCTGGGGAATACTGTTATACCTCTGCCAGAATTCGGTTACCTCCCGCCCGGTATAATCATGGGGCGGCACAGTCACCAACGGCCCGACCTCGCCGGAATGGACGAGAAGATGACGGTAGCTTACCCCGGGATAAAACCGCAGACGATCAGTGCCTGCAACTTTCTCCAATCCCTCGACAAGAATTCGCGCCTCCTGGCTGGAGATATGGCCGCTGCTGTAATCCTCCATGAATACCCGATCTTCTTCAAAACGCAGGGTAACCAGGTTGCAGCGGAAGGCAATCTCATCGGGCGCCAAGGCAACGCCAAGACTGGCGGCCTCCAGGGGAGCGCGACCACTGTAGCATTCATGCGGGAGATACCCGAGCAGGGAAAGATTGGCAACATCGCTCCCCGGCGGATACCCGTCGGGCACGGTACGAACCAGACAGAGCTCGCCTTCGCTGGCAATCCTGTCCATGGCCGAGGTTTTGGCAAAGGCCAAGGGAGTCTTGCCGCCCAATTCGGCAATGGGCAGATCCCCCATGCCATCCCCAACCAGGATGATGTATTTCATGCCGTTGCTATTCTGCATGGGCCTTCATGATCCGAATCTTCACCGTCTTGTCGGTGCAGATATCCAGGGCATCAATCTCGGCCAATGCCTTGCGCACCGAGGCTTCCTCCGCCTCGTAGGTCATCATCACCACGGGCACGGTGCCTTTTTTCTGCCTGCCCTTCTGGATAACTGATTCAATACTGATGTTGTGGTGCGCCAAAATCCCGGCGATAGAGGAGAGAACGCCCGGCTTGTCCATGGCAGTCATCCTGAAATAATAACAACCGCGCAGGCTTTCCATGGGGGTAATCCCCCGAGGCTTGATTTCCTCTGGCAGATAGGAAAGGCACGGCACCCGGTTGATACTGTTACAAAGAATATTCCGGGCAATATCAACCACGTCTGCGGCAACCGCACTGCCCGTCGGCATTTTCCCCGCCCCCTGACCATACAACAGAATATCCTCCACCATGTCGCCGGTGAACTGGATGCCGTTGTAAGCGCCGCCGATATTGGCCAACAGATCTTTTTCCGGAACCATGGTCGGATGCACCCTGGCCTCCACCGTGTCGCCATGATTCCGACTGATGGCAAGGAGCTTGATGCGATAGCCGAACTCCCGGGCAAAATCGATGTCAATGGGCTCAATCTGGGAAATACCTTCAATGCTGACATCGGCAAGGCTTACCTTCATGCCGTAGGCCATGGTCATCAGAATCACCAGCTTATGGGCCGTATCAATGCCTTCGACATCATAGGTAGGATCGGCTTCGGCATACCCTTTTGCCTGAGCCTCTTTCAACACCTCAGCAAAGGCCATGCCTTCATCGGTCATCTTGTTGAGGATATAGTTGGCCGTTCCGTTCATGATGCCCATGATCGAGAGGATCTTGTTGGCAACCAGCCCTTCTTTCAAGGCCTTGATCACCGGAATACCGCCTCCGACGCTGGCCTCGAAACCGACCTCAACATTTTTCCGAGCCGCAGCTTCAAAGATCTCCATGCCGTGCTGGGAGATGAGGGCCTTGTTGGCGGTAACCACATGCTTGCCGTGCTCTATGGCCTTGAGGATAAAGGTTTTCGCCGGCTCAATGCCGCCGATGAGCTCGACCACGATATCGATCTCCGGATCTTTAAAAATCAAGTCCGCATCCCGAACAAGCTGCACATCCTTAAATTGCGGAGGCAACGCCTCAATACGGATGTCCGCAACACGGCACAGACGGATGGAGGTGCCGGTTTTCCGCCGCAGACGCTCTGCCTGCAGCAAGAGAACCTCTGCCAAACCACTGCCAACAGTACCAAAGCCCAGCAAGCCAACCTTAATTTCTTTCATAGGAGATATTTCCTGCAAATGTGTCCGGAAACGAAACGGAATGCTGATAAAGCGGGGGCAACACAGCCAGCCACCGTTCCACAATGCTCAACCGGGATTTAATACCTTTTTTGCCGAATGATGTCAAAAATATTCACGCTGGACCTATTTAGGTTTTTCACTGATATTTTTTTAAAAAACCTCGCTATCATTAATGACTGCCATTGACAAGATTCACAAAAAAAATTACAAGTAGCGGGAATATTCAGGGGCGCAATCCACCGGAATGTCACCGCATCACTTCTCCTTTTCTCAACAAGGAAGTCCCTGCTGCTTCTATTGATGTGTATTCTTGTGTGGGTTTTGCGTTTCAGGCCTCAACCAAATTAATCTAAAGAGGGCGACTGCAAGTGGGAGAGCTTAATATTATTTCAATGTTTTTGGGCGCCGGACTCACGGTTAAATTTGTCATGACCATGCTGCTAGGCTTCTCTGTGTACTCGTGGTTCATTGTTTTTCAAAAATTCTCCCTGTTCAAGAAGGCAGGGGAGGAAAGCGAAGAATTTCTTGAGACCTTCTGGCAGAGCAAGAATCTTTCCGAGGCCGTCAGATTCGCCAATAACCTGACCCTCTGCCCCGAGGCAAACATTTTCAGAACCGGCTACCATGAGCTCCAGAAGCTCGGCAAAACCACCGCCACCTCCCGCGGCGCCGCCGACGAAACTTTGGAAACACGCCTTGCCGGCATGGAACCCCTGAAAAGGGCGTTGCGCAAGGCGGAAAATCTCGAGTCCTCTCGGCTTTCCAAGTCACTCTCCTTCCTGGCCACCACCGGCAGCACCGCTCCCTTTATCGGTCTTTTCGGTACGGTATGGGGCATCATGACTTCTTTTCACGAAATAGGCATGCGCGGCTCAGCTTCACTGGCCGTTGTTGCTCCTGGTGTCTCCGAGGCTCTGGTCGTAACAGCGGCCGGTCTTGCCGTGGCCATCCCCGCCGTGGTTTTTTACAATTATTATTCCAACCAGATGGCGGAGATCGAAAACAGGATGCACAGCTTTTCCGTTGATTTTCTCAACCTCGTGGAGCGGGACTTCATTTCCCGACAGGGCTAACAAACACTTTAGGAGCCGTTACGAAAGCAATCTTAACATTTTCCCTCTTCGCAACGGCTGCTAACTACCGATCACGATATTTCACTCTTAATTTTTTTTTCAAAACAACGGTCTACAGGAATTCGCCATGGGTCCGGTCGAAGACGGCAACTGCAAAAAACGGCTTGTTTCGGATATCAACGTCACCCCTCTGGTAGACGTCATGCTGGTGCTACTGATCATTTTCATGATTACCGCCCCCATGATGACCCAAGGCGTTGACATTGATCTGCCGGAAACAACCGCCAAGCCCCTGCAACAGGAAAAGACTCCCATCATTGTAACGATCACGAAAAAAGGAGAGTTTTTGCTCAACAATACCAAAGGCACCCAGGCTGCGATCAAAGAATCACTGGCAGCCCTTGCCAAAAAAGGCACGAACGATGCAGTTCTGCTCAGAGCCGACAAAGAAGTCCCCTACGGACTGGTGGTTTCTCTCATGTCTGACATCAAGGCCGTTGGTTTTGATAAGCTTGGCATGATAACCCAACCCGAAATCGAAAAACCCAAAAGATAGCATACACACCGTGCCTTTCCGTCCACCGACATCCGAGCTGCCCGATAAACAATGGCAAAAACCATTATTTTTGACCATTGCCGTGCATGTTTCTTTTTTGCTCTTCGGCTTTTTAGCCCCAAGTTTTCTGCACTTCCAGCAGAAAATCCCGGAGGTGTATACGGTCAATCTTTTCTCCGTTGAAGATATGGGCGGGCCGGCTCCGGCCGCGCCAAGCAAGGCTGCCGTTGCTGCTCCCCAGGCTGCCCCTCCGCAGCCCAAAGCCGCGCCCGAACCAGTAAAGCCCACACCACCGCAAAAAACGCAGCCTGTACCCGAACCGCCGGCAGTCGCCAAAGACGCCATCTCGCTGAAGCCGATAAAAACGAAAGAAAAAGCAGACATCGACAAGGTAAAGAAGTTGCGGGATATACTGCTCGCCGAGAATCAGGAGAAACAGGCAAAGGACGCAGCGGAAAAAGCCAGGGCGGATGCGGATAAAAAAGCAAAAGGCGCGGTTGACAGCCTGAAAAAGGCGCTCATGGCAGGGCAGCAGCTTGCCGCCGGCAAAGCCGCGGCCTCTGCGGCAGCAACAACGCAGGCTGGAAGCGGAACCGGCAGCGGCGCGGGCGGCGGCGGAGTCATGGTCGATGAAAATCTCCGGCGTTACCTTATTGCCGTGAACAGCCAGATCCAGGAACACTGGGTGCTGCCGGATCTGCAAAATTGGAAGGAAAACGTCGAGGCAATTGTCATTATCCGAGTCCGGCGGGATGGTGTTGTGGTTGAAAGCTCTTTTAAGAAAAAATCAGACAATATTTTTTTTAATCAATTTGTTGAAAAAACGCTGAAACTCTCTGCCCCCCTACCGCCATTTCCCATCGGCATCAACCAGTCAGAAATGGAAATCGGCCTGAAATTCAGGCCAGGAGAAGTCTTTTAATATGGATTCCTTTATGAAAAATACCTGCTCTCAACAAAATGAAAACTGTACATCGGTCTTCGCCGTTCGCGTACTGGGCATGCTCTTGGTTTGCCTTACCCTGCTGCTCGGTTCTGCCCGCCCTGCAGAGGCCATCGTTTATCTCGATATCACCTCTGCCAACTTCCGCAAGGTGAGCATCGCGGTCCCCTATTTTATCGATAAAAAACAGCCAGGGACCATCCACGACGGCGGCAAGAAAATGGCTGACCTTCTGAGCCGAGCCCTAGTCTTTCATGGCTTTGTGGAAATAATCGATCCCTCCGTATACGGCGGCAGCCAGACCTGGGATTGGCCCGCCCTTGGCACCGAATTCACAATCCTTGGCCAATATGAAATGACCGCCGATGGCCTTGTCCTGGAACTGCGCCTTAATGAGATTCAATCAGGGCACATGATTCTTGGCCGCCGTTACCAGACCCCCATCAGCAAGCATCAGGAAAGCATAAAAAAATTCTGCGATGAGGTCATCCTCCAGCTCACCGGGGAACGCGGGGTAAGCCAGAGCCAAATCGCCTTTGTCTCAACGGCAACAGGTCACAAGGAGATCTGGTTGGCCGATGTTCTTGGCGAAAATATCCGCCAGGTAACCCAACATGAATATCTGGCTGTTGCCCCAAAATTCTCCTCTGACAACAAATGGTTGGCCTACACCTCTTACCACAAGAACAACCCCAATCTCTATATCACCGAGCTGAGCACGCTCAAAACTACCCGCGCTATTTCCCGCCAAAAGGGTCTCAATATGGCGCCAGCCTGGGCTCCGGACGGCAACATCATCGCCGTAACGCTCAGCAAATCCGCCAATCCGGATATCTATCTCATTGATATCAACGGCAACGAATTGCGCCGCCTGACAAATGGCGAAGGGGTCAACGTATCGCCCACTTGGTCGCCGGACGGAAAAAAGCTGGCCTTTGTTTCGGATCGAAGCGGCACCCCGCAAATCTATGTCATGGACGTGGCCACCAAATCCGTGCAACGGATAACCTATCTTGGCAATGAAAACAGTACGCCGAGTTGGTCGCCCAAAGGGGATTGGATTGCCTATACGGGCAGGGTGAACGGCAACACCCAAATCCTGTTGATCAAACCCGAAGGCGGAACTCCGGTCCAGCTGACGCAAACAGCAGGAGATCATGAATCTCCCAGCTGGTCGCCGGATGGTCGACAACTTGTTTTTTCAAGAAAACGGAACAACAAACAAGAAATATGCGCCATCTTTAAAAACGGTATGGGGCTTCGTCCGCTTTTCAATCTCACGGGTGCACAATCCAACCCGCAATGGTCCCCACGTCAAGACCTGTAAAATTTTCATTTTGCCAGGAGACATTTCCATGAAACGAGCACTGACCAATCTTGCCCTCACCCTGTGTCTTTCCCCATTGCTCATGCAATGCGCTGCGGAAAAAGACGTCAGGGGCCTTGACATGAGACTCCGCACCACGGATACAAAAATAGCGGAAATGGACAACGCTGTCACTGCCATGAAAAACCAGCGTGGCTCCCAGGCAGAACTGGCGAATCAGCTCGAACAGATCAAGTCGCGTTTGTTGCAACTTGAAGCGCGGGTTGAGGAGAAAAATCTCCAAACCAGAAAGCTTCAGGAAGAGCAGACGTCCTTAAGACAAAATACCAATAATCAACTTGAACAACTGCGTAGTCAGATAGCAGAACTTAGTGGCAAGGTAACTGGTGTCAACGCCCAAGTTGCTTCTGTCTCCGGCGACTTTAGCAAAATACAGGAAGACCGGGCCAAAGACGCAGCGGATCGTGCGGACCGCGCCTCCAAGGCTGCGGAAGAAGCGCGCAAAAAAGCTGACCTGGCCAGCAGCCCCAAGACAATAGAACCGGAACAAATCAAGAAAAAGCCAGGAAAACAGGAAGAGGCGACAAAGCCGGAAGAAACAACAAAACCGTCACCAGACAAAACGGTAGCTCAGGACACCGAGACGAACACCAATGACACCGTCTACAATAAAGGTCTTGCCGCCTACAAGGCGAATAAATACAAGGAAGCGTACAGCGCCTTTTCAGGCTATCTGGAAAAAAACCGAACAACGTCTCTGGCCCCCAACGCCAGATTCTGGTTGGGGGAATGCCTTTTTCAACAGAAAGAATTCGAGCTGGCCATTCTTGAGTATCAAAAGGTAATCGCCGATTACCCCAAGAGCAACAAGGCCTCGGCCGCCCTCTATAAACAGGGAGAGGCATTTGAAAAGCTGTCCGAAAAGGACACGGCCAAAATCGTTTACAACAAGCTTCTTGCCGATTATCCCAAAAGCGAACAGGTTGAAATGGCCCAGAAACGGCTGAAAGCCCTGAAGTAGAAAAAGTGCCCCGCGCCAGCAAAAAACACGGCGCACCATACAAAAAAAGGCCCCGCATCACTGCGGGGCCTTTTTTGTAGTTGTAACTTCAGAGAAATTTAAGGATTAATCCCCATCTCCTTTTCCTTGGCTGCCACGGCCAAACGTGTCTTGACCGCAGTGTCCGGGATCAGGCTCATAGAGTCGATGCCACACTCAACCAGGAAGGTGGCGAACTCGGGGAAATCCGAGGGACCCTGGCCGCAGATACCGATCTTCCGCCCCCGCCGTTTGGCGGTGGCAATGACCATCTTGATCATCTCCTTGACCGCATCATGGCGCTCATCGGCGATACCGGCAAGGAGACCGGAATCACGGTCAAGACCGTAGGTGAGCTGGGTCAGATCATTGGAGCCGATGGAGAAGCCATCGAAAATGTCGGCAAAGGCATCGGCCAAGATAACGTTCGACGGAATCTCACACATCACATACACTTCCAGACCATTTTCACCCTGAACCAGACCGCACTCCTTCATGACCTGGATGACTCTCTTGCCCTCCTCGGGGGTACGACAGAAAGGCACCATCAGCTTGATGTTGGTGAGCCCCATGTCGTTCCGGGCCTTGAGCAACCCCTTGCATTCCAGCTCGAAAGCCGGCCGGTACTTGGGATCATAATACCGGGACGCCCCACGCCAGCCGATCATAGGATTTTCCTCGTGCGGCTCGTAAAAAGTGCCGCCGGTCAGGTTGGCGTATTCGTTAGACTTGAAGTCGGAGAGGCGGACGATGACGTCCTTGGGATAGAAGCCTGCAGCGATGCGGCCCACGCCCTCAGCAACCTTGTCGATGAAAAACTGTTTCTTATCCGCATAAGCGGTGGTCTTCTTGTCGATCAACCGAACCACTGCCTGTTTTTCCGGATCAGGAGAGCTCTTCAACTCTTCGTAGTTGAAGAGGGCCAAGGGATGAATACCGATATGGGAGTTGATGACGAACTCTTCCCGGGCCAGACCAACGCCGTCATTGGGAATCTGGCACTCGGAGAAAGCCTTCTCCGGAATGGCCAGGTTCATCATGATTTTGGTTTTGGTCTTGGGCAGGTTGGAGAGGTCGAGCCGGTCGATTTCGAACTTCAGCAACCCCTCATAAACAAGGCCCTTCTCGCCCTCTGCCGAGGAAACGGTGATGTCCTGACCGTTCTTGATCTTCTTAGAACCGTCGCCGGTCCCGATGACGCAGGGAATTCCCAACTCACGGGAGATAATGGCAGCATGACAGGTCCGGCCGCCGCGGTTAGTGACGATGGCCGAGGCAATCTTCATGATCGGCTCCCAGTCCGGATCGGTCATGTCGGTAACCAGCACCTGGCCCTTCTTAAAGCTGTGGATATCGACAACGGCGGCAATGACGTTGGCCTCGCCCTGGCCGATCTTGGTGCCGACCGCCAAACCTTCGACCAAGACCGTGCCTTTCTCCTTCAGCTTATAGGTTTCGATGGAACCCTTCGAACTCTGAGAATGCACGGTTTCGGGACGGGCCTGCACGATAAAGAGTTTGCCGGTACCGACATTAACGCCGTCGCCGTCCTTGGCCCACTCGATATCCATGCCCTTGCCGTAGTGATCCTCAATGATGCATGCCCATTTGGCCAGCTGCAGAATTTCATCGTCATTGATCACATACTTGCCGCGCTCTTCCGGCGTAGTGTTGATCGTCTTTACCGGCTCTTCGGTCTTGGGATCGTTGTCGTAGATCATCTTGATTTCTTTGCTGCCGATGGTCTTGCCAACGATGGGACGCTTGCCCTCTTTGAGGGTCGGCTTGAAAACGTAGAACTCATCGGGATTGACCGCACCCTGGACCACCGTCTCTCCCAACCCCCAGGCGCCGGTAATAAAGACCGCATCCTCGAAGCCGCTTTCCGTATCGATGGAAAACAGAACCCCGGAGGAGGCGGAATCACTGCGCACCATCTTCTGGACCACGATGGAAAGATAGACGTCAAACTGGCCGAACCCCTTGTCGTGCCGGTAGGAAATAGCCCGATCGGTGAAAAGGCTGGCGAAACAGCGGCGGCAAGCATCAATGAGCTGCTCCGGGCCGCGGATATTCAGATAGGTTTCCTGCTGGCCGGCGAAGGAGGCGTCCGGCAGATCCTCGGCAGTGGCGGAAGAACGCACGGCCACGTCAACACTGGGGCCATACATTTCTTCCATCTTCTGGTATGATTCAAGGACCGCCTTGCGCAGATCATCGGGGAACTCGGCAGTGCGGATAATATCGCGCGCTTTCTCGCCGCGGGCCTGGAGATTGCGTAGATCATGGGTGTCAAGGTCGGCCAGGGCATCTTCAATGGCTTGGGCAATCCCGGCGGTTTTCAGCAGATGCCGGTAGGCATAGGCGGTGATGGAAAAACCGTTCGGGACATCAACACCCTTTGAGGTAAGCTTCTGATGCATTTCACCCAAAGATGCATTCTTGCCGCCAACCAGCGGTACATCCTCGATACCGATATCATCAAACCAGAGAATGAAAGCCTCGTCATGTTTACCCATTGTGTTCTGCTCCCTAATTAATAATTTAAAAGTTCAGGACGTGGAACGCACTGAAAAATCCTAGAGTTTACGACCCATTATCACGCCAGCAATGTATAGCGAATCTTGCCTTTCGGGTCAATCGAAACCTGAACAAACGGCTAAAAATTGACCGGTTGCCCAGCAAGTATAAAATAGTATATATCATAATGTATCTGTGACATGTTTTTTTTTGTTCCTTTTCTCTCTGCCTAAACAGCCAAAGGTCTTCCCATGATCAGCCAAAACATCGAACTACTTTTCTATGAACATCTCTCGCCAAACAACCATGCAGCCAGCGACTACTTCGCTCTCATCAAAAAACTGGTAACCCTGAAAAACAGCGCTGCTCCCGGCTCTGCGGACTTCCGGCAGGCAAGCGAGGCCATCGCCAAGGCATATGGTTTGGTGGAAGATGAAATCCGAACCAACACCAATCCCCCGACCAAACAGGTATCCTTCGGCACCTCCGGCTGGCGGGGGACCATCGGCAAGGATTTCTCCCTGCAATCCGTCGGCCAGATTACCCAGGCCATCGTTGCCATGTACCGCGATCTTGACCGGGACGATGCCTTGGCCGCACCCCTGGGCGTGCACAGCTTCGCCGAGGCACAACAACGGGGCGCCGTGGTTGGCTTTGACAACCGATTCGGCGGCAGCCTCCTGGCAAAGCGGGTTATCGAGGTGTTGACCAGCAACGGCATCACCGTTCACCATGCCCAGGAAGCGACAACCGGCACCCTTTCCGCCGCGGTTCTCATGCTGCAGGCGGCCTTTTCGATAAATCTCACCCCCAGCCATAACCCCCTGGAATATGCCGGTTTCAAATTCAATGCTGCGGATGCTGGTCCGGCCGCCTCGGAGATTACCAGCCGCATCACGGAAAACGGTCGGCAACTCATCGCCGAAGGAATTACCCCGACGCTGACCCCGGATACAACCCTGGTGAAACAATGCGATGCCCTCGCCTGCTGGCAGGAGCTGGTCGCCAGGGGCGCTTCCCTGCACGGCCTGGATTACCCCGGGATAATGGCGGCCTTCCATGCCGCAAAGGACTGCGTGGTTGCGGTGGACTGTGTCCATGGCGCCAGCCGGGTGCACATGCGCTCCCTGTTCGGCGATCACCCCTCGGACCGGCTCATTCTGTTGCGGGACCAGGCAGACCCAACCTTCGGCGGAGTCGCGCCCGAGCCGTCCTCGCAGAACATGCAGCAGGTTCTCGCCACCCTGCGCCAGAGGCCGGAGCTGCTCAAACTCGGGGTCATCATCGACCCCGACGCCGACCGCATCCGTTTCAGCGACGGCACCATCGAGATCGACATGAACCTGTTCGGGGCCATGGCTTTTCACTATCTGCATGAAAAAAAGGGCAAGCGCGGCCTAGTGGCCAAGACCGTGGCGACCAGCAATTTTGCCAACGCCATTGCCAAGGGGCTGCACGAGGAAATCTTTGAGCCACGGGTAGGATTCAAGGAATTCAAGCCGGTCATCGGCAAGGCCCTGGTCTGTTTTGAAGAATCCGACGGCATCTCCATCATCGGCCACACCCCGGAAAAAGACGCCTACATCGGACTAATGCTCGCTCTGGACATGATGCTCACCATGAAAAAGAATCTTGGCGACTATCTGAGCGAGCTCCAGGCAGAATACGGCCATTACTACCCGGACCGAGGCGGGGTTGAGGTAAGCCGACAGGGACAGGCGCTGCTGGACACCCTGGCTGGACTGGAAAAATACGCACCTGGAACCGTGATTGATATTGCCGGGCAACCAAGAAAAATCACCGAGGTGATCAGCATTGACGGCAGAAAAATGATTCTGGAAGACAACAGCTGGCTGATGATCAGGCCCTCCGGCACCGAACCCAAGGTGCGCTTTTACGTCGAGGCCAGAACCGAATCTGGCAAGGACGGCCTCTTTGCCGCAGCCAAAGCAATGCTCGCCGAGATCGGCCTTCTCTGAAGACACAGCGAATGAAAGAAAGGCAAACCAGACCAGCGCCCATATCCCTTGCGATTATTCTTGGTCATCCTGTAAATTGATGCTATATTAGATGTCAAATATAGCATCAATTTAGACACGGAGACAGACCCATGGATACTATCTTTTCCAACGCCACAGTAAGCGTGACAGAGCTGAAACGAAACTTTGCCGATATCCTCAAGCAAGCCGACGAATGCCCGGTAGCCATCCTGAATCATAACCGGCCCGAAGCATATCTTCTTCCTGCCGCGTACTACGAAAGACTGATGGCATATCTTGAAGACCTGGAAGACGCCAAGCTGGTTCGAGAACGCGCCAACGGACCTTTTGTCGAGGTGAGCCTTGACGCGCTATAGACTACGCTTTCACAAGCTGGCCTTGGATGAATGGCATAAACTGGACGCCAGCCTCCGCGAACCGCTCAAGAAAAAACTCAACGAACGACTAAAAAACCCCAGACTCGCCTCCTCCGCACTTTCAGGGATGCCGGACTGCTACAAAATCAAACTGCGTAGCGCCGGATATCGGTTGGTCTATCGCGTGGATGATGAGGTGGTATTCGTGACCGTCATCGCCGTAGGCAAGCGCGATAAACAGAAAGTCTACGAGGCTGCTCAATCACGCATCTCCTCCGAACCATGATTCGGGCAACCTTGCAAGCTTGGCTCCAGAACCTTGCGTTTCTTCCTGATTTCTTCGAACCAATCAAGCGGCATCCCGAAGAGTCACATCCACATGCATCCCCAGGCGGGCAAGCATATTCACCAGCATGTCGATGGTGAAGCGGTTAATTTTTCCACGCACCAGATCGCTAACTCTGGGCTGGGTAACGCCCATTTTTTTAGCCGCCTGTTTTTGAGTCATGCCCTGCTTTTTTATACAGCTCTCAATATCCATCATAAGACGGCTTTTGATTTTCATGCTTTCCCGCTCGGCGGGATCGGTTTCCAACGCATCCCATACGCTCTTGAATGTCTCTGTCATGGCGTCCTCCCGATTTCTTTGTAGCGCTTTTTGGCCAATTCTATGTCTGCCTTAGCGGTTCGTTGTGTCTTCTTCTGGAAAGCGTGCAGAACATGGACTGCATCGGCAAACTTGGCGACATAGAGTACCCGATACTGGCCGCTTTCCTCTCTGATTCTGATCTCGCAGACACCGGGGCCAATGCTTAACATGGGCTTCCAATCCGATGGCTCAAGCCCATGCTGTATCTTGCTAAGCTGATATCCCGCCTCCCCGCGTGCATCCGAAGGGAAAGCGCGAAGGTCATTTTTCGATGTGCCGTGAAAGCTTATTTCCTTCATGTTTTAATATATAATATTTTATATACAGAAAGCCAAGAAAAAACTGATAGTAGCCAAGCTATCCAAGTTTCTTTTCCAGATCATCGGCCAGAAGGGAAATCAGCTGAAGACAAACCATGATTAGGCATTATGTCCCCGGAATTTGCCTCATAAAACGAATTTAGCCTTTTGGAAATGACAGATTGCAGGCTCTCCATAGTAGCAAAGTCCAGTATCTTTATGCCCCGCCTAAGTATCGGACATGCCTTTCTTGACAGAGATAAAGCAATGTTTTTCTTCTTTTTAGGTAATAGTGGAAAAAGACTTAACTCTTGAAAAAACAGTGTGATGACTAATGCTGCATAAAATCTGGCCTGGAGACAATTTCCGGGTTCATTGTAAGAGTACGTCATTTCAGGTTCACGCCTGTAATTGCCAGAGGCTACCATGTTTGCGTGTACATGTTCGCAAAAATAGGAATAGACTTCTTGATGCAATTCAACATCTATTTCATTGCTTGTACCTCTGGAGAGCTCTGAAATACTCAACCCAAAAGGCAATGTTTCGCCAGTTTTCGGATTATAAATTTTTCTAGTATTTCGTTTGCCTTTTGACGTAATAGGGTGTTGAAGATGACCTCTAGAGAGACCGATCCTTTTGTAGATGAAATGTTCAACTGATGTCGGGTTCTGAATAACATAAGCCATACTCAAATAATTTTCATAAAGAGATCTTAGTATTATAATTGCATCCTCAGGAAGCTCGTCTTCTATGAGCAGTATGATAGCATTCAGGCTTTTGCATGATTTTGCGACACAAAAGTATACAAAATCATTAACTAGTAAATGGATTGAGTTGTCACGCCGTATAAGTGCGAGTGGCTTTGCATCTTGATCAACTAAGTCCATCAAAAAGCTGGAAGAACTATCAAGCCATCCACCCAAACGACGATACAGAACATCTAATTGATATTGCGTCATTTATTATAACCAACGAAAGTTTGTGGTACGCCCATGATTTCATGCGTTTCCCCCCCCAACGCCACAGGGGCCGTACTTTTTTGCCACCAAAAGCTTATCCCCTTTGGCCGGATAACCCCATTCACTCTGTCAATTTTTCTCCAAGCCCTGAAGCCCGCTCCACCCTTCTGCCCACCGCCGCCGCGATTTCCTGGGACCGACCGACCAGAGCCACCTGACGTCTGGCCCGGCTGATGCCGGTGTATAGCAGTTCCCTACTCAACAGGGCCGAATCCTCTCCGGGCAGGACCAGGGCAACCCGGTCAAATTCAGAACCCTGGCTCTTGTGGATGGTCATGGCGAAGGCTGTTTCGTGCGCAGGCAACTGGCGCAAGGAATAGGAACGGACCCCCTCCCTGTTTTCCGAAAAGAAAAATGCTTTGAGACCCTCGCCCTCTTCTGCGTCCCAAAGGATACCGGTCTCGCCGTTGAAAAGCCGCAACGGGTATGAGTTGGCCTGTATCAGCACCGGACGCCCCTTGTACCACGGGGTATTCGGCTCTATCAGCCGATGCAGGGACAAAACCTTTTCCGCATACCTGTTCAATGCCGAGACCCCCATCGGCCCGGTCCGGTGGGCGCATAGCAGGCGGAACCGCTCAAACAGTGCCAGGGCCGCAAGCGGGCTTGCCGCCGCCAGAAAAGGACGGTATCCGGCCAGGATCATTTCCGCCAGGGGATGGCTCGGATCACCATGCACAAGCGGAGGCAGCAGGCTGACCTCTGCCGAACCCTGCTGGCACAGGGAAACCGCCTCCTCCGCCTTCCTGGCATGTATTGCGCCAGCCAGCGCGCCGATCCCCTGATGCGGGGAGAACCGGAAGCTTTCCGTAAGCCGGACCACGCACCGGGCCAGGGGATTTCCCCCCACACCAGCGCTGTCCAAGACCGCCGCGCAGATATCCCCCAGGATGGAGCCTGCCTCCACCGAGGCGAGCTGATCCTTGTCGCCGAGCAGCACCAGCCGGGCCGTGGGCGGCACTGCGGCAAAGAGCTTGGCCATGAGGGCCACATCGATCATCGACGCCTCATCGACCACCACCACCTCGCAGGGCAAGGGGTTCTCGCGGTTATAACGGAAGGTGGTCGGGTTTTCTGCCCGGTAGCCCAAGGCGCGATGGATGGTGGACGCCTTGGCGGGTATGGCTGCAACCAGCTCCGGCGGCATTGCCTCCCCCTTTTTCTGCTGGAGGGACTCGGTGAGCCGGGCCGCAGCCTTACCCGTGGGGGCAAGAAGCAGGATGCGCGGCGGCGGCTCTCCTGAGGCCTGGGCATAGAGCAGAACCAGGGCAAGATATTTGGTGACCAACGTGGTTTTACCGGTGCCGGGTCCGCCGGTGATCAGACCGAGACGCTCCCGGAAAATCCCTGCGCAGGCCTCGCGCTGTTGGGCATCCTGTTCCGTGCCGGTGAAGAGTTGGGAGAGGTAGGAGGCGAGCAGGCCCTCCTGCACCACCACCGGATTTGCGGCCCTGTCGCGAATCTCTCGGACCAGTTCCTCCTCGTAGAGCCAGTAGCGTTGCAGATACAGACGGTGTCCTTCGAGCACCAGCGGGGCCAGAGTGCCATCATGGCTCACCAGGGGGCTTTGCTGAAGTTCCGCGATCAGTTCTGCAAGCGAAGGCTCGATTGACTCCCCCTCCCTCGCCGTTGCCACTGCTGACAGGAGGGGGCTGGAGGGTGGGTGAAGTTGCGAGCTGCCTGCATCATCGCTGGTTCCCCCTCTCCCTAGCCCTCCCCCGCCAAGGGGGAGGGAACTTTCCACCAGCCGCTCCAAATCAAGGCAGACATGACCATTGCTCACCGCTTTGCGGGCAAGGGCGGCGAGGACAAGGGTACGCGGGCTCGCGCTGGGGGCAATGCGCTGGAGGGTTCCGGCAAAATAGCGGTCGAACTGATCCAGCATCCCGCCGGCAATGAGCTGTTCAATCTCCTTGATCATGCGCCCTCCCCTGCCAGACTCTCAAATATCGCAGAGAGCTGTTCGATGCGGGCCAGGGGCGGCAGATCGGCAAACACGCCGAAATCCGAGCCGGAATCGGGGTGCATCCCCTTGAAAAATAAGTAAAAGACCCCGCCGAAATCCCGGTCGTACGCATAGCCGGGCAGGCGGCAGGTCAGATAGCGGTGCAGGGCCACGGTGTAGATGTGGTACTGGAGGAAATAATGATGGTGGGCCATGGCCGCTGGGAGTTTAACCCTGGCGTAGTCATCCCGGCTAGCGCCAAGATGGTTGCTCTTGTAATCCATCAGATACCATCTGCCCTCAAAGACGCAGACCAGATCGATAAACCCCTTGAGAAAGCCGCGCAGGGGGATAAAGCGTAACGCACGCAGGCTCTCCACATACCCGGCAGGAATCCCCTGGGGATGGTCGATAAACGGGCGGGCCAGAAGCTCGGCGGAGAGGCTGGCATCCTCGCCCACCCCTGCGCCCACAGGAAAAGTGAAGGGCATCTCGTTGAGCCGCTGCCCTTCGTCGAGATCGCCGAGACAAAAGGGATTCGTTGCGCAGAGCGGGGTTTTGAGCACCTCGGCGAAGGCCCGACAGACCGGGGCAAGCCACTGCTGCTCCGGATAGCCGTAAAAGCGGAGCTGCTCCCGCACCAGCTCCCGCAACGGGGCGGGAGCTTCTTGCGGAAAGGAGGCCAATTCAAAAATGGTGTGAAAAAAGTTGCCCGCCACCGGTCCTTTGGGAAACTGGGCCAGGGGAATCAGCGTAGCGACGGGAATCTCCGTCATCAACTCCGGCGGTGCTCCTTCCTCGGCCAACCCTACGACCGCGGCTTCCGGCTCCCGCTCCCCTGGGTCATGGCTGCTCTGCGCGGTGAGATGGGAAAAACTGCCGATCCGCCAGACTTGGGCCAGCTTGCGCATCGGGGTGCGACAGGTCAGCTCCGCTGAGACAATCGGCCGGGCCGCTTCGCCCAGCGAAGCCGTGCCCGGTTGCAACTGCCGAACCTGCCAACCTTCGCTTGCCTTGGCCCGAGCCTGAAGCCGATCCAGGAGTTCTTGGCCAGTGTACCCCTTGAGCAGCTGCTGCAACGCCTCCGGGTTGCTGGCTCCTTCGGGCTCGGCCTGATCGCCATGCAGGAGCCAGGCCAGAGCGCTGGTATCGTACCCGGAGACCGGCGCCCAGAGGATATGGCAGCTATGCCTGGCCCGGGTCATCGCGACATAGGCAAGGCGCAGCTCTTCGGCAAAGCGCTCACCCGCCGCCAGAGCCCGGGCCGCATCATCGGGAAAGAGGACGATCCTCCCCTGCCAGTCGGCCTGAGGATCATGGAGGGAGACAAAGGGCTGCTTGGATGCGCCGGAGCCCCCCAGGCAGAGATAGGGGCAATACACAATCGGGTACTCAAGCCCCTTGCTGCGGTGGATGGTGACCAACTGCACCGCATCCTCGTCGCTTTCCAGCCGCAGTTCCGCCTCTTCTCCGGTCTCACCTGCGGTAAGGGTTTGATTGAGCCAGTCCACCAGCATCTCCGGGCTGAAATGGTTCCGGCTCTCCGTCTCCTGGAGCAGTTCGGCAAGATGCCGCAGATTGGTTAGTCTCCGTTCTCCGTCTGCCAGCAACAGCAACCTGCCGGTAACCCCATGCTCCTGCCAGGCCGCAAGCAGCATCCGCATGACCCCATTTTTCTGCCAGACCTCCTGCCAGGCAGCAACGCGCCCCATGAGTGCGTAGAGCTCGGACTCCGCCTGGTTGAGACGGTCAAGATCATTGCCGGTAAAGCCGAGCATCGTGGTGGCCAGGGCCTTGCGGAGGAGTTGTTCATTGCCCGGTTCGGCCACTGCCGCGAGAAGCCGCAGACACTCCTGCGCCTCGCTGCTCCCCCAGACACTGGCCTTACTCTGGAGCACCCCGTTGATCCCCCTGCCCCGCAAGGCCGCCTGAATCTCCGCGGCCTGGGTATTGGTGCGGACCAGCACGGCAATGTCCCCGGCCCGAACGGAGCGATCCCCAATCCTCGTATCCCCAGCAAGCAGTCCGGCGATATCTCCGGCCACCAGATCCGGGATCATGGGTTCAAGCTGTTTCTTGACCAGACGCTTCCCCTTGACACCACAAAGCCCCTCGGGCAGGGAGAGAAACTGGAGCGGGGGGGAGCCAAGACTTGGGGAATGCCAGAGATCCTCCGCCCCAGGCCGCGCCTCGACCTGGGCGTAGCTGATCCGGCCATCGACAAAGGGGTGGGCCAACGCGCCGAACAGAGCGTTCAACGCCGCGACCATTTTCCGGTCGGCCCGCCAGTTGGTGGTCATGGTATGTTTTTCAGATTCCGCCTGCCCTGCGGCCTCAAGGTAGGCATGGATATCCGCGCCCCGGAAACCATAGATCGCCTGCTTGGGATCGCCGATCAGGAAAAGCGCCTCCTTGCCCCCTTGCCCATAGATGGTTCGGAAGATGCGGTACTGGACCGGATCGGTGTCCTGAAACTCATCGATGAGCGCCACCGGGAAGCGGGTGCGGATCGCCTGTCCAAGCTGTGCGCCCTGCGTCCCCCGCAATGCCAGGTCCAATCCGGTGAGGAGTTCATCAAAGGATTGCTGCTGCCCGGCCAGCAGACGTTTGGGCAGTTCTGCCCGGATATAACGCGCCGCCCCGGCAAGGAACCGGGCCTGACTGCCAGCGCCCATGGCATCGGCTTGGGCAACCAATCTGCCCCATACCTCGAAGAAGGGATTGTTGGGCACCCCCCCTTTTTTCAGGGCCGTGGCGGTAAAGACCTTGCCATCCGGCTGAAAGATATTTTCCCCGCCGAGCAGTTGCGTATGTCGCGGCGGGGCAAAGGCCGCTGGCGCATCGTGGGCGAAAAAATCAGCAAGCCGGTCCAGCAGCCCATTGGCCAGCAACGTTTTAAAGGCAGCGGTCACCCCCTCCGCCAGGGCAAAGTACTGGGTCAGCGTTTCGCGTTGCTCCTGCCAGCAATCCCGCGCCTCGGTATAGAGTCGGCAATACTCCTGCATCAGGAGAGAGAGCTCTTCCTCCGGAGGGATCTCGCCGACAATGGCAAAATCACCGTGCCGGATCGCCTCCTGGGTCAGGGCCCGCAGCTGAGCGGGGGAAACACCTTGCCGCACCAAGCTCGCCAGCCGATAATCCAGAGCGTAAAAAAAGCTGCTCCAGTAATCGTCGGCGATCTCTTGCACCAACCGTTGGGTGGCGCCGGTGAGTTCCAGCTCAAAGAGCAGACCGGTTTCCAGGGCATGCTGCTGCAAAACCCGGTGGGCAAAGCCATGGATGGTGGAGACCGCCGCCTTGTCGATATCGCTTACCGCCCGGGCGAGAAGACGACGGTCCGCCTCATGGTCGAGGCTGCGCGCTAAAAGTTGGCAGAGAAATGGATCATTCCCGCCGTCCTGATCCTGAAACCCCTGCACCGCCGTCCGCAGCCGGGTCCTGATCCGTTCATGCAATTCGGCGGTGGCCGCCTCGGTGAAGGTGACCACCAGGATCTGCTCCACGGTCAATCGCCGCTCCAGCAAGAGACGCAGGTAGAGGGAGGTGATGGAATAGGTCTTGCCGGTGCCAGCGCTGGCCTCGATGAGCTGCACCCCGGTACTGGCTATGAGAAGCGGATCAAAACCCCGGCTCATAACTCCTCCATATGGTTGAGCATGGGCAGGAAAATCCGGGTGGCAAGCTCGGCAAAGGATGGGGAGTTATCCTCGGCATACAGGGTATAGCCTGGGGATACGGGCAGGGTGTCAGCAAAAAGTTGCCTACAATATGGGTCTTCCCCCTCGCCGGGTGCAAAGTCGTTGCCGAGGTACTCCTCCTCCGCCTTGGCAAAAGCACCAATCATTTTTTCTTGCTCGGTCCCTTTTGCGGAACACATGGCCTGGGCAAAGGCAAGCCCGCTTTTGGGGAAAAATACCAAAGGCACACTCAATCCTTCTGCAAAAATGGAGGCCAGATCAAGGAGCACCTTTGCCGCATCGGGTACCGGAGAGAGGCGCAACACCTGGGCGGAACCCTTGTCGCGCCCTCTGCCGATCAGAGTGGTTTCACAGCGCTGATCTGTCGGGGCAACGGCCGAGAGAAAAAGATGCTCCAGCCAGACCGGCAGCAGGATCTTGCCGTGGAGCAGGCTGTTGGTCCAAAAAACATGCCCAGAGGGATATCTGCCGTGCAACTCGCCGTGTAGGGTGACATCCGGGGCAAGATGCATTTCCCGGCGCAGGGGCGGAAGCTCTTGATCCGCCGCCCCTGGCCCATGTTTAAGAAGCTGCTCCACAATGGGCCGCACCGTATCCTTTATCTCGGCAAAGGCCGCTTGCGCTGCCTGGCCCAAAGGAATCCGCCCCTCCCCCCGCCAACGGGCGAGAAGAATTTCCGGGCTGGCCAACCCCTCCCCTTTCATGGCCAGGAGATCGCGGCTCAGCTGATATTTTTCCAGAGAATCAAGATGGATGGGTTCCCGATCCTGAAGCTCCCGGTTTCTCTCCTGTAGAAAAAGGCCAAGCCGGTTTTCAAGAAACCAGCGGACCGGATGCGAAAAATAGCGGGACAGATCAGACAGGGAGATCGAGGCAGGGCTCACAGCTACCACCGGCAAAGGCGTCGGCAAAAAGACGTGCCGGGTGCGAGGCCCTGCCTGCTTTGCCTGGGCCGCCCGGCAGTATTCCGCGGCAAAACTGCACAGCCTTTCGTCCGCCCCGGAAAAATATTTTTGACTGAAAGGCTGGAGGGGGTGGCGGACCACAATCCGCGCCAGCAGTGCTTTCCGCCGCGCATCAAAACTGTCCCTGCCAGGATCGGAGAGCTCATCCCCAAAACTGAAACTCTCGGCCAGGCTGTCCACCAGCTCTTCCACCACCACGGAGGGCGGCAGCGCTTTGCCGTCACGCAGGTTATTGCCCAGATAAAAGAGAAGAAATCTGCTGCGGCAGGCAAGCAAGGCTTCGAGAAAGATATAGCGGTCGTCGTTGCGCTTGGCCCGGTCTCCCCGCTGCGGGTATCGGGCGATGAGATCAAAACTCTGGGGATGCTCCATCCGGGGAAAAGCCCCATCGTTCATGCCAAGCAGGCAGATAACCTTAAAGGGAATCGAGCGCATGGGCAGCATGCCGCAGAAGGTCAGGCCGCCTTCGAGAAAGCCTTGGGCCGTTGCCTGGCCGGACAGTTTCTCCTTGAGCAGGATAGTGATCCCGTTCAGGTCCAGAGGTTGGCTGAACCCGGCATCCAGCGCCTCAAGGGCAATCTGGGCCAAACTGTCCCGGATCTTCTGTAGCTGCCAGGCCTGGGGAGAATCTTCAAAAAAAAGGACCGCCAGCAGATCGCCAAGAACATCCTGCCACGCTTGCATCTCCCTGACGGAGGCGAGCTTCTCCCCCTGGGCAAACAGGGTCTCGCAAAAATGGATAAAGCGACCGGCAAGCTCCGCACCCTGGCCCTCGATTTCCTCATAGGGCAGGATATCGCCGAAAAAATTGCCGTCGCTGCGAACCGCATAGCCCAGAGCCAGACGATCAAAGCCGAAACGCCAGGTGTTCTGCCGCTCTTTCGGCTGCTGTAGCTTCTCCCGGTGCAGCTCGTCGATTCCCCACCTGATCCCGGTTTTTTCCACCCAGAGCCTGATTTTCGGCAGTTCTTCCGGGGTAAGGGAAAAATTGAGGTGGATTGCCTCGCAGGCCAGCAGCTCCATAACCTCGGAAACCGACATTCTCCCCGGAGCCATCTGGAGAAAACGAAAAAAACCATCAATGAGCGGAGCCCCGCTTAACAGGGAGCGGTCCGCGATCCGGTAAGGGATAAAGCGTTTATCCTCAAAGGGAAGACCGAAGACCGCCTCAATGAGCGGGGCGTAGACCGCAACCTCGGGGAGCATGACCACGATGTCGCGGGGGGCAAGCGCCGGGTCATCCTGGAACAGGGCCAGCAACTGATCCTGCAACACCTCGACCTCGCGGAGACGGCTATGGCAGGCATGGATGCGGATGGAAGCATCATCTTCGGCCAGGATTTGGGGAGGCTCGCTCCCGCTTGCCGGAGAGCGATGGGTTAGATGCAGGATATCGTTTTGCAACACCTCCAGCATGGTCTGCGGTACAGCATGGGCGGTGTAGTCTTCTCCCGCCTCGACATAGGCAACCGAGCCTTCAAGAACCTCCTGAAAATCCCTGGCCATACCGCCCATGGAAGCAAGCAGCGGATGGCCGACCTCCAGATAGAGGTCCGTCTCGTCCAAGCCGGAAGGCAAACGAGCCAGAGTCCGGTGGGCCTCGGCCTGGGAGCGGATGTCGGCGAAATAGCCTTCCGCTGGGGAGAAAAGATGAAAATGCACCGGCAAGATGTGCGCCAGTTCGCCCATGATGCCGAGATAAACCGTGGGCAGGGTGTCGATGCCGAAGAGGGAAACCCTGGCGGGTAAAAGCTGGGAAAAAGGGATGGTCCCTGCGGCCAGGGCTTGCTTGGCGCGCAGCATAAGCCGGGCCGGGGAACAGCAGCCCAGATGCGCCACCAGAAGACGCCAAAGCTTGGGCTGCCAGAGATCATCTTGTAAATCATGGGCAAAAGCCCGGTTTTCTCCTTCCTCCCAGGCCAGGATCATTTCGGGTCGGTATACCGCGTACTGGTCAAAGAGATGGGCGATCTGCCGGGCCAGTTGGAGCTTCTTGCTCAACGGGCCATCGCCGAGATAGGAGGTCAGGGGAGCAAAATCTGGGTCATGGCGGCAGTCATCCAGAAGAGCGCAGATCACAAAGGCAAGCCGTTCCCGGCTATAGCTCTGCACCCGATCACCCTCATCACCAAGGGTTGCTCGCAAAACACGCTGGATAAACTGCCGGGGATGGGGAAAATCGGGGTTAGCCCACACCCCGAACCTGCCGGAAAGCTGCATGGCAAGCCAGGTGGCCATGCCCTTGCTTTGCACGACAATGCACTCGGGGGCAAGCGGCGAGGAAAGCGGCGTGAGTAAAACGTCTGTCAGCGAGTCCAGCAGGGTCTCAACCCTATTGGACCGATACATATGCATGGCGCTTTTCATGACCTTATCCAACACCATGCGGCAAAGCTACGACAGAGGATCAGGCGGCCAGGCGTCGGAGACACTCCTGCAGCCTGGTAACAAGTTGACCAAGTTCGGGCTTGGAAATCTGATCATCCGCGCCCACGGCATGTCCCTTATGCAGGGCCAAGTCATTGACCAACGAAGAAAAAAGCATGACGGGAATACCATCGTACCCGGTATTTTCCTTGATCCGCTTACAGAAATTATGCCCGTCCATCCGCGGCATTTCTATGTCGCTGATCACGGCCAGCACCTCATCGTGCAGGGTGCCATTGACTCTCAGTTTTTCCAGATACTCCCAAGCATCCTGCCCGTCCGAATGGGCGACAACCCGATATCCCGCCCTTTCCAGCGTTTTTCGAATCTGATCCTGAATGATGCGCGAATCATCGGCAATGACCACGGCCTTGTCGGCCTGGCCCGCATCGGGACGCACCGAGATGGCATGGGCTTCTGAATCAATAACCATACTAGGGTCTATGGTGGCGATAATGCTCTCGAAATCAACCATCTGGATGATATTGCCATCCACAAGACACACCCCGGTGAGGGAGCTGTAATGGGAAATGATTGGCGGCGGCGGCAGGATTGCCGTCCAGCTTACCCGGTAGACCTTATCCACCCCGTGGGCAATAAAACCGAAAAACTTGCCGTTGATCTCGGTGACAATGACCACCCATTTGGCTTTTGCCTCCGGGGATTGATCCGGATCATAGCCAAACCAGTCGCAGAGATCAATCAGAGGGATGGTCCGGTCCCTCAACAAAAAAACGCCTTTCATGGACGACACGCTTTCGGGAATCTCGGTCAAAGTTTCCGGCATGGCCACCAACTCCCGGACCTTGGCAGCATTGATGCCGTACGCCGTCCGGCTGATGGTATCGGTGGTCTGATCACGCCACTGAAGAAAAAGAGTGATAATTTCCAGCTCGTTTGTCCCGGATTGCAAAAGAATGTCGGTCTTGTAACCAGTGGCTTGGCTCATGTAAGGCTCCAATGTGTCAGGATACTGTGCAGGATGAATGGTATCTTTTACAATTATAGGAAAGCAGGAAATTACTCAACTAAATAATCAAACGCGACAGAGTATGGAAGCCCCGGCCAGGCTCCCTACGCCCTGTGTTTTTGCAGAACATCGGCCATGGTCTGAAACAAATTTTTGACCTGAATGGGTTTAACGCAATAATCATCCATCCCTGCTGCTAAACATTGCTCCTT
>JBAZCG010000007.1:0-64422 GCA_041671085.1 Desulfurivibrionaceae bacterium
AACCGCAGGTACCTTATACAAATACTCACCGTGCTCTTGACCCTGGTGGTGACTATCCCCGCTTTTACCGAGGAGAAACCACCGGTCAGACTTTCGCCCCAGGAGATTTCCGGCGCCGCCGGGTTGAAGGAGCGTGAAGATGCCTTGGCCGCCAAAGAAAAGGCGATGGCCGAGAAAGAGAAGGAGCTCACGGTCCTGAATAAGGAAGTGGACGAGAAGTACACCAAACTCAATGCCCTACAAGAAGAGCTCAAGGGTCAGCTCGGTGGGGCGGTTAAAGGCAAAGATCAGCAGTTTAAGAATTTGATCAAGATTTACAGTACCATGAGCCCATCCAAGGTGGCTCCCCTGCTTGACAAGATGGAAGATGTCGAGGCGGTGGAGATCTTGAGAGCCATGAAAACAGAGGCTGTGGCCAAGATTATCCCCAAATTGGCGCAGGATAAGGCCGTGCGGGTGAGCAGGCTTCTTGGTTTGCCCTGAGTAGTGTTGGTCCGGTTTTGATTTTTTTTGGGCCCTTCCGGCGTTTAGCCGGAGGGGCTTTTTTCGTCTGGTAAGCGAGTAATTTTATCAGTAGCCAGAGGAATAGATTTTGTTGTTTCTGTCCTGTTTGGGCGTTCTCGCCGATGCTCGGCTGCGTGACAATGGGATTTTTCTCCTCATCCCATCATCTCTCGGCAATTCTTTCCCAACCCCGATCCGTCATCCCCCTCTCGATTTTTTGTGGGGGAATTCTTTTCCTCTCTTGCGGTTTTTACGGGTCATTTTTGGGGCGTATCTTTGCTTTTCTCGTGGTGTAACTTGCTGTTTGTCCGTTGTTGTATTGATTTCAAGTGTCGTGTGGCTTCGGTGTGGCACACCTTTTGCTTTTGCTGGTAGACGAACGCGCTCCATTTGGGCGTGAAGGGAAGATTAATCTTACCAGCGAGGATTTTTTTGTGGACGCACTCATGATTCCCATTGTGCAGGCCTCCAAGGCCCAGGTGAAGGCGGCAGTTGAAGTGAAAACCCCCGCTGGCAAGAAAACCGAGTCGAACTTTTCCGACTACATGGAAAAGAAAATGGCCACGGAACGCCGGGGCAAGAACAATCTCCTCGGCCTGCCAAAGGCCAAGACCACAGCTGTCTCCGCCACTGACCGAAAGGAACCTGGTGCCGCTACGGAGCAGAAAAATGCAGCCGAGGATGCAACCACCATTGCCGCCTTGTTGGGGCAGTTTGTTCAGGATATCCAGAAGAGCGCCGGCGACCAAAAGTTGGGGGCGGGGGAATGGTCGTTCCCGGTGCCTGATCCAGAGCTTCTTCAGAAAATCGCCCAGGATGCCGGCATGAACGAAAGCCAGCTGACCGCACTCATGGATAAAATGAAGAACCAGGACGGCAAGTTGAATCTTGTCGATTTTCTTGCTTCATTTTCCCGTCATTTTCAGACCTTGCAGGATGACGCACCCGTGACCGCGCCGGAAACCGATTTGCCGCTTCTCCAGAGTATTTTGGAACGGATTGGCGTGCCTGTTCCCGAGGTGAGCAGGATAAGCGAGGCGGCGGTGCGGGGGGATAACACCCTTGATCTGCAAAAAATTCTTACCGGGTTGCAGTCCTTGCAAGGGGAAGGAATTGCCGACATCACCCCAGCTGAAGCGCAAGAGCTGCAGGATCTTCTTGCCAGCGCCGGGGTCTCCCAGCAGTTACAGCGCGCTTTGTTGCCTGAGCGGTTGCCGGTTGTTGAGGGTCTGGTCAAGTCCGGGCCCCCGGTAGCCGTCACCTTGGGTCGCCTGAAAAACATGTTGGAGCAGGCTGTTCAGGAGGTGAAGTCCAACAGGCTACAGGCTGACCCGGTTTCTTTTCTTGCCGACCTCCAAGAGGTGCTGACCAAATCCGGTTTTGAAACCAAGGGGCCGAGTCTCTCTTCTGCTGTCCAGGGTTCGGTGGTTGCTATCTTTGAAAAGCTTATGGAAAGCGTTGATCTTGCAAAGGTCAAGGTTCAACAGGGAACCGGGGCGGCGAATGCGGCTTTGGAGAAGAAGCTGGGCCAGGGCCATGGGCAGGATCTTTTTGCCCCCCAGGATGCGGAGACAGCGGTACTCCCTGTCGGGGAAAGCACAGAGCCGGTTCTTGTCGTGGATCGGGACGGTCAGCCCGCAAAAGATGGTCAGTCAGCCCTTGCCAGTGGTGAACTCTTTGCCGAAAACAGCGGCGTCTTTCAAACCGATGGTGCTGTGGCGGCCAAGGTCGAGGCTGTCAGCACCGCTGCCGTTTCAGCCCAGGCGGCAAGACCTTTTGTGACTATTCCTCATATGCCCCATGGACTTCAACAGCAGAGTTTTGCCCAGCTTTCCCAGGGCGTGCTCCAAGGACTGCGCAACCAAGAACATCATCTGGTTCTTAAGCTCTATCCCAAGGAATTGGGCGAGGTCAAGGTGGAGATGACGGTGCGCGACAATCAGGTTGCTGTTTCTTTTGCCATGGAGAATTCACGGGTCAAAGAGGTGTTGGAAAGCAACCTGGATCAGTTTAAGGAAAACATGGAGAAACAAGGTTTTACCATGGGTGAATGCATGGTGTCCTTGAACCGGGACAATGACAGCAACCAAGCCTGGCAGCAGTTTCAGGCGGGGTCTTCGGAAAAGGGAGCGGGTCAGCGCCGGACAACCCTGGCGGATTTGCCCGAGGATATTCTCTATCAGCGGGTGCAGCCCGGAAATGGTCGTGAAAGCGGCGTTGATCTGTTTGCCTGAGAACGAGGAGAGAGGGAAAAACAATGACTACCACAGCAAGCACCATTTCGACTTTGCCGGTTCAGGATGCCACGGCTACGAAGACGGTGGGCAAAAAAAACCTGGATCGCAGCGATTTTATGACCCTGTTCATTACCCAGATGCAACACCAGGATCCGTTGGAGCCCATGGACAGTACGGAGATGGCTTCACAGCTCGCCCAGTTTTCCAACATGGAAGCCACCATGAAGATGTCCGACAACATGGAGAAACTGCTTGAGTACCAAACCTCGCAAAACAATCTCCAGCTCCTGAGCCTGATCGGCAAAGAGGTGCAGGGGGCCGGAAACACCATGGGCGTGGTGGCTGGGAAGGTTTCCACCACCCAATACACTCTGGCTGATGCCGCCGACTCCTGCCGGGTGGAGGTTGCTGACGCGGCCGGCCGCAGGGTGGACACTATTGAGTTGGGGTATGCCGCCTCCGGCGTGCATGATTTCAGTTGGGATGCGACAACGCCCAGTGGCACTGTGGTGCCGGATGGGCAGTACACCTACAGCGTAAAGGCCATCAACGCTCAAGGGCAGGAGGTTGATGTCGATTACCGGACAACCGGTCGGGTCACCGGCGTGAATTTCGCCGGCGGCAAGGCTCAAGTCAGTGTGGATCAATCCATAGTTATGAATGTTGGCGATATTTTGGTGGTGAAGTGAGAGGGAAACGATGACACAGGTCCGTAACATAAAGTTAAGAGTGGCATTGCGGCCACGGTTGTAATCGCGGCTTTCGAAGTCTTGTGCTTATCTGCGATTTCAACAAAATACAGAGTAAAGAAACAGGAGGTAGGACATGGGTGTTTCAAGTTCGTTGTACGCAAGTATCAGTGGTCTCAGCACCATGGGCAATGCCATGAGCGTTTTGGGTGACAACGTTTCCAATGTCAACACCATTGCCTTTAAGTCCAGCCGGGCGACCTTTCAGGATGTTCTCTCCCAGAGCGTGGCCACCGCCGCGGGTGCGGCTCAGGTCGGGCGCGGTGTGACCATGACCACCATTGACGGCATCTTTGCCCAGGGCTCGTTCGAATCAACCTCCACCGCCACCGATCTGGCTATTGGTGGCCAGGGTTTTTTCATGCTCCGGGCTGCGGGCAGTGCCGAGGCGGATATGTACACCCGGGCGGGGGAGTTCCGTTTTGATAAGGCGGGCAACTTGGTCAATCCCACTGGAAATTTTGTCCAGGGCTGGACCATCGACCCAACCTCCGGCGAGGTACAGGGCACTATCGGGGATATCAATCTTGGTAAATCTACTCCGCCGGTGCAGACCACTAATGTGCAGGTGATCGCCAACCTGGATTCTCGGAAAAATAACGAGACCACCGAGCTTAATCTGTTCGACGGGTGGAATGGTACCAACCCCGCGTTGCCGGTGCCCACCTCGCCCATTGATGCCAATGCCTACGAATACACCACGGCTATTAAGGCTTATGATTCCAAGGGCGCGAGTCATGATCTCACCGTATATTTTGACCGCACCACCAAGGACAACCAGTGGGAGTTCTTGGTCACCTGTGAGCCATCCGAAGATAAGCGGGTGCTTACCACCGGTCTTGATGCTTCTGGAAATTTGAATGGCACCAATGATGAGGCTTCCATCTACACGCCGGACACCACCTATAACTATGTGAATCATAAGGGGGCTGGCGCCCTGTTGTATGGAAAGATCGATTTTTCCACCTCCGGCGCCATTGACAGTGTTTGGGCCTGGAACGTGCCGCCGGACGGGAAGGTGGATCCGGCCCAGAATACCAATCGTCTGGTGCTTTCCAACACCGATCAGTACTATTCCTTTGAGACCAACTTCACCGGCGCCACTACCAACCAGCAGATCGCTCTGAACCTGGGGGCCCGGTATAGCGGGCAAAGTACCCCCATCCCTCAGATTTTGGTAAGCGACGGAGCAGCCTATGCCAGTACGGGAACCTCCACCCCAATTACCAAGGAAACTCTCTGGAGCACGGTGTATGACAGTGCCGGGAATCTGGTTGATACCGCAACCCCCTCGGTGGTGACTTTTGCCGGTTACAACCATAATGGGGCGGTGGTTGCCCCCACAGTATATACTCTTGCTGCTGGTGATAAGGTGCAAGATTTGCTGGATGCAATGGATCTCGCCTTCGGGTGTACCTGCAGCATTGATGCGGCCGGCAAAATCAAAATGACTGACAATACCGGCGGTCCCGGCGGATTGGCGGTGACCACTTTCACCTTCACCGCCGGAACTGCGGTGAATCCCTTTGGCGCCAGCACCGCCGCAGCCAACGCCTTTAATATCACGACCTCCAAAAAGCAGGTGGTTTCCACCGCTCGGGGCGTTACCAGCAGCGGCGGCACAACGCCTATTACCGCAGACACCGCTTTGACCAGTGTCTGGTCTGGCCTGAATGCCATTGGCGCTGGGAGTACCATGACTTTTACCGGGAGTGGCTCTGGTGCCCCTCCGCTGGCAGTGGCTGCCGCTGTCTTCACGGTGGGTACTGATTATGGCCCGCCGCTTACTTCGGCTACTGGTACGGTGCAGGATTTGCTTTCCTGGCTGGAGAACAAGTTTGATGCCGAAGCAAGTATTGACGGCGCAGGGCGTCTGGTGCTCAGTGACCGGAGGGCCGACGAGGTTGCCACCGGCGGATACACCAGCTCGCTGGCAATCGCCACTATTGCTTATTCCGGTGCTGCACAACCATTTGGTGTTGGCCCCGCCACCACCATTGCCGCAGACACCAGCGGCGAGGACGGCAGTCGGGCCGGGGAGACGTTGAGTCTCGCTTTCAGTACCGAGGCGCTTTCCACTACCCAATATGCCAACAGCTCTACCACCATTTTTCAGGACCAAAACGGATTTGCCGCAGGTTTTTTGCAATCGGTTTCCGTGGACACCAGCGGCATTATCACCGGTAACTATTCCAACGGGCAGGTTTTGGAAAAGGCCCAAGTGGCTTTGGCTGGCTTCAATAATTTGGCCGGTTTGCGTAAAGAGGGTGGCAATGTTTTTCGGGAAACCACTGGTTCCGGCGCCCCGGTAACGGGCGCTCCCGGCACCAACGGACTGGGTTCCATTTCACCCAACTCGCTGGAGCAGTCTAACGTGGATCTGGGTGCGGAGTTTGTCAAGCTGATTACCACCCAGCGTGGTTTTCAGGCCAACTCCAAGATCATCACCACCACCGATGAAATGCTGTCGGATCTGATCAATATCAAGCGGTAAGCCATAGATCGACAGCAGCGCCGCTTGCGTTGCTGTTGCAGTCTTAGGGCCGTAGCGAGATGTTTCGCTACGGCCCCTATGTTTCTCCGCCCAGGGCTCCTGCCTGATTCGGTGGTTCGGAAGATGTTTCCGGACTACCGTTTTTTTTGTCGGCAGGTCGGCGTTTATGGGGCAAGTGACCCTTCACCACGGTCCTTTCCTGCAGGGGGAGAGGGAGTTGGTGCCCCTCAACCCTCCCGGCAAAGGATGTGAAGCCCTATCGGGTTGAAAATGTACGAGCCTTTCTCTCGGTTGCGAGAGAAAGCATGAACACCATGTATTATAAGTGATGTACGGCACGGATTGAATTTGATGAGTGCGATGATGTCTTTGGCTCCCATATTGCGGGTATTTATGATAGCGCCGGATATCTGTCGATACAGGAAAAGAGTTGCATGTTGTTTGTGAAGAAGCGGTTGATGGCTAGATCAAAACCTGTGGGAAGATGGGAGGCAAAGGTAGAAGCCGCCTTCTGGTAAGTGCATGTTGCGGGGTGTCGCCAGAGTGACCTTCCCCCGGTTTAGTGGACACCGGGTTAGGCTGCAAGTTTAACATAAGTCGCCTCGTACAGGGCCGGACTTTGAAAGCCCAAAGTCGAGTGGAGACGGCGGCGGTTATAGCATCGCTCAATATAATCAAAAATGCTTTGCCGGGTCTGAAAACGGGTCGAATATTTCTGATGAAATACCAACTCCTGCTTCAGGCTTCCGAAGAAACTTTCGACAGGGGCGTTGTCCCAACAATCGCCCTTACGGCTCATGCTGCAAAGCATGCGGTGCTTGGCCAGCAAAGATTGAAAGTCTGCGCTGGCATATTGTGAACCACGGTCAGAATGGAAGATCAACCCTGGCGAAGCTCCCCGTCTTTGTTTCGCCATGATCAGAGCATCCATGACCAAGCGTCGGGTCATCCGTTTATCCATGGCCCAGCCGACAACCGACCTGGAAAACAGGTCGATGACCACCGCCAGGTAAAGCCATTCTGCGGCGGTCCAGATGTAGTTATATCGCCGGCCCAAATCTGATCGGGCTTCTCAGCAGACAAGTCCCGCAGCAAAAGATTGGGCGCGACGGGTAACGCGGTTCTCGCTACAGGGGATATCCTGCTGCTTGAGCGCCTGATAAACCCGGGGACTGCCGTAAGTCTCCCGGCTTTCGTGATGTGCGATGCGAATTTCCTTCAGCAACTTGTCGGCGGCTGAGCTCTTCGGCTTCAGAGGTCTGTCTCCCTTTGCCGGGAAAGGATTCTTCTGGATTCTCGCCATCTTGGCGAATCCATTTATAAAGCGTGTTGGCGTGAATCTCCAGATCTTTTGCCACCCCGGCAACGGATTGTTCCCTGGCGGTCAGTAAACGAACCGTCTCGATCTTAAATTCACGGGGAAAACGTTTTTCTCTGCGAAATCATGACAATCCTCCTGGTGCTGTTTTAGCAGCTTTTCGGACTGTCTACAATTCCGGGGGAAGGTCACAGTTTGTTTTCCAGGTTCTCGGGTTTCCCTGAAAGCTGAAAATAGTTACCGCACCATCTGAAGTAATTTTTCGTACAGATCGTTGGCGGTGGACAGGCTTTTGGCGTTGGCCTGGAATGCCCGCTGGGTGGAAATGACATCTACCATTTCGCGGCCAATATCAACATTGGACATCTCCAGATTGTAATTGGTCGTGGTTCCGAAGGATGACTGGCCGGCGGTTCCGGTCGTGATGGGTCCGGCTTTCGCTGAGGCGACGAAGTTGTTGCCGCCCATATCCTGTAACCCTTGCAGGTTCATGAAGTTGGCCAGCACCAGCTGGGCCTGTATGATGTCCTGTCCGTTGGAATACTGTCCTGTGATAACACCTTGATTGTCCACGCTGATGTCCTGCAGCCTACCTTTGCCGTATCCGTTTTGGTTTTGATACAACGTTGTCGAAGAGCTCGCGTAGTTGGTTGTGGTCAGGCCTGTTCCGTAATACAGGCCTTCGGGGACAACAGTGAAGGATGCACTTTGGTTACCGAAGATTTGGGCAATGGTTGGATCGGTGAGCGGGGTTGTCCCGCTCGCGTTGGCATGGGTAATGGAGGAAATTGTCAACTGGCTTGCCCCTACCGTATTATCGGTGAGGGAGAGTTGGCCGTTATCGATTTTTGCCGTGCAGGCAAACTTGGTCTCCAGTCCGGCAAGAAAATCCTGCACCGTTTGGGAAAAATTTACTGTGTAGGTGTATGAGGCCGGGGTTCCGTCGCCGGTAATGCCCTGGAGTGTGATCGTGTCCCCGGCCTGAACGGGGTTTCCCTGGCTGTCGGATACACTGTCCCAGGTGGAGATCCCGCTGATGCGAGACGAGGCGGTGGCGGAGCTGAACGCCGCAGCAGGGCTTGTGATGCTTTGGGCTCTGGGGGCATTGCCAAAACTCAGGGTTGAGGAGTTGTTGGCTGCCGTGCCGGTAAAGTTGAAGTCGAAGTTGTAGTATGATTCGCCTCTGGCAAGGGTAATCAGATTGGTGGCGGTGTCCGGGGCGACATTCCCGTCGGGCGGCACGTTCCAGCACTGAATGTTGGTAAGGTCGCCGCTGTTTGAAAAGGAGAGAACGCCGTAGAGCAGGGCGCCAGCCCCCTTGTCCGTTGCGCTGTTGTAAGGGGTGCCGCTGGCGCTTAGGCGCTTGTCCTGCTCGGGATTGCAGGTGACGATAAATTCCTGTTCGTTGGGATTTGCAGTTGCGTCAAAATAGACGGTCAGGTCGTAGGTGGATGAGGGCGTTGAAAATCCGGAAGTTTCATCGCCAGGGCCGTAGATGGTCAGCGAAGTTTTGTAATCGTAATTGCTTGTGTCAATGGGTTGGGCCGTGTTGGTTCCGTCCCAGCTGTCAAACAGATTGACAGGCCTGGCGGCGGGTTCTTGCAGCGATGGGTTGTTCTGGAGGTTCAGTACCAGCTCCACTTGGCTGGTCGCTGACTGGGGTGCGATGTTCTTGATCAGGATATCGCTGACTGCGGTGGGCGAGCCGGTGCCGGCGCTCAAGTTGTAGCCCTGCACGAACTGGCCGGTCTGGGTTACCAGATTGTTGGCGTTGGGCTCCGCCCCCAGGTGTTCCACCAGATTGAAGTTTCCTGAGCGGGTGTAGGTGTCCGCCGTTGTCGCGTCATCCCGGCGTACCATGAAAAAGCCAGGGCCGCTGATGGCCATATCCGTCGCTTTGCCCGTGGATTCGAGCGAGCCGTCGGTAAAGGATGTGCCGATTTGTCCGAGCTGGACGCCGTGGCCAAAAGAGAGGGAGCCAAGAGTGGTTTCAAAGACATCGGCGAACTGGGTTTGCCCTGCTTTGAAGGAGTTGGTGTTGACGTTAGCGACATTGTTTGCCGTGACGTTGAGCTTTTGGCCCATGGCGTTTACGCCGCTTAACCCGTTGTAGAAAGATGCCATTAAATCCATGATGCGCCTCGCGTGATGTTCTGGGTATGGATCTGCCGCATTGTTGCAATGCAAAACCCGTGCCCAAAAAAATATAGTGGCGCATTTATTTTTATTGTTATTTGTTTCAGTATGTTGCTAATTATTCCTGTGGGGTGCGCCATGGCTTGGGCCGGGAAAATTTTTCCGGCGGCGGCGTGTCTGGTACGGGAAGGGGGCGGTTGTTGCCTGTTCCGAGCTATTTCAGGAGCGCGTCGAAGATGGCAAAGGCCTTTTGTACTACGGGAATTTCGGTGGCGAGTTCCAGATAGGACTTGCCTGTGATCTCCTGAGTCACCAGTTCATTGCTCGCAGGCAATAGGCCGCCCAGGGGCAGATCGGTGGATTCCACGGCTTCTCGGATCTTGGCCAGCAATTCTTTGCTGGCCGGTTCCGGTACCCGATTGACAATGAGGCATTTCTTCTTGATCTGTATCCCCAGCGGTCCGGTGAGCTCGGCAATCCTTTTGGCGGTCATGATGCCTCGGGCCGAGGGGTCCGAGACCACAATGAGATAGTCGATATCCCTCAGGTTCATGCGGCTTAAGTGCTCCATGCCTGCCTCGTTATCCACCAGGATGTACTGGTAGTTCTCGGCCAGGTGATCCATGGTCATGGCCAGGTGCTGGTTGGCCGCGCAGTAGCAGCCCGGCCCGTCCGGTTGGCCCATGGCCATGAGGTCAAAGCCGCTGGCTTCCACCAGGGCTTGATGGACCTTCATCTCCATGTACTGGTCCCGGGTCATGTTGGGCGGCATGTCGCCCTTGAGTTCCTTTCTGATCTGGCCGATGGTGGTGCCAAGCTCCAGCCCCAGCAGCTCGTTGAGGTTGGCGTTGGCATCGGCATCCACGGCGAGGATGGGGGTCATCTTGCGTTCGGTCAGGTATTTGATGAGCAGGGCCGAGATGGTGGTCTTGCCGACTCCACCCTTGCCGGCCAGGGCAATAACTTTAGGCATCTGATTTCTCCAGTAATAAACGGAAGGGGTATCCGGTTTGCCATCAGGTTGGCATTTGTTGATCGCTTTGTAAAGAGCTCCCCAAATATAGGAAGCAGGTCGGCAAATGTCAAAGGGAAAGCCGGTCGGCAGGGCGAACCTCCCGAAATCCCGGCGATTTTACCCTTGCAACTTGCGGGCGAGCTGGTATGTTTGTCCGCTTGGCCCCAGTTCTCGACACTCAGACTTCAGTCCTTAAATATAGATGGAGATCACCCATGGATTATCGGGCGACATTGAACCTACCCCAGACCGATTTCAAGATGAAGGCCAACATGTCCCAAAGGGAGCCAGAGGTTCTCAAGGCCTGGGAGGAGTCCAATCTCTACGCCAAGGTGCAGGAGCAGACCGCGGGCAGGCCCCTCTACATTTTGCACGACGGCCCTCCCTATGCCAACGGCCATATTCACATGGGCCATGCTTTAAACAAGATTCTCAAGGACATCATCCTCAAGGCCAGGCGCATGGCGGGTTTTCACTGCCCCTATGTGCCTGGCTGGGATTGCCACGGTCTGCCCATCGAACTCAATGTGGACAAGGATCTTGGCCCGAAAAAGAAGGAGATCAGCAAGCTCGCCTTCCGGGGCGCCTGCCGCAATTATGCCGGGAAATGGGTCAAGAAGCAGAAGGATGAGTTCAAGCGTCTCGGGGTGTTGGGCGATTGGGACACCCCCTATCTGACCATCGATTACAAATACGAGGCGAGCATTGCCCGTGAGTTTAACCGTTTTCTCCTCTCCGGCGCGGTGACCCGCAGCAAAAAGCCGGTGCATTGGTGCTCTTCCTGCCGAACCGCCCTGGCCGAGGCCGAGGTGGAGTATTACGACCACACCTCGCCTTCGATCTATGTGAAGTTCCCGGTGGCCGAGGACCTGGGCGGGGTTATCCCTGCCCTGGCCAATCAGAAGGTCTCCGCCGTGATCTGGACCACCACCCCCTGGACCCTGCCCGCCAATCTGGCAGTGGCCTTCCATCCTGATTATCCCTATGCCGCAGTGCGGGTGGGTGGCGAGGTGCTGATTCTGGCCGAGGGTTTGATGGCGCAGGCCCTGGCTGCATGGGGCATCGACGAATACGAAGTTCTCGCCACTTTTTCCGCCAGGCTGCTGGAAGGCAAGCAATGCAAGCATCCCTTTCTGGAGCGCGAATCGCTCATGGTCCTGGCCCATTACGTGACCCTGGACACCGGCACCGGCTGCGTACACACCGCTCCGGGCCATGGCCGGGAAGATTACATGACCGGGATCAACTACAACCTGCCGATCCTTTCGCCGGTGGGCAACGACGGCCGTTTCACCGAGGAGGCCGGGCCCTATGCCGGGCTCTTTATCTTCGAGGCCAACCCGCAGATCACCGCGGATATGGCCAAGCAGGGCTCGCTGATTAAAGAAGCCAAGCTCTCCCACAGCTACCCCCATTGCTGGCGCTGCAAGAAGCCGGTGATCTTCCGGGCCACCGAGCAGTGGTTCATCTCCATGGAGGCCAACGACCTGCGGAACAAGGCCCTGGCCGCGATCAAGGACGTGAAATGGATCCCCCAATGGGGCTTGGAGCGCATCCACGGCATGGTGGAGAATAGGCCGGACTGGTGCCTTTCCCGCCAGCGTACCTGGGGGGTGCCGCTCACCGTGGTGTATTGCAGCGACTGCGGCGAGGTGCTCAACGATGAGACCATCATGGGGCGGATCACCACCCTGTTTGAGAAAGAAGGGGCAGACGCCTGGTTCAGCCATGAGCTGGCCGATTTCATCGGGCCTGACCCCAAATGCCGGAAATGCGGCTCCACCGAGTTCATTAAAGAAGAAGATATCCTCGATGTCTGGTTCGATTCGGGGGTGAGTTATGCCGCCGTCTTGGAGGAGCGGGCAGAGCTTGCCGCTCCGGCTGATCTCTATCTCGAGGGCAGCGACCAGCATCGCGGCTGGTTCCAGAGTGCGCTCCTTGCCTCCATGGGTACTCGGGGCATCCCGCCATACAAGGCCGTGCTCACCCATGGCTTTGTCGTGGACGGCCAGGGCAAGAAGATGTCCAAGAGTATCGGCAACGTCATTGCCCCGGAAGAGATCATCAAGAAGTACGGGGCCGAGATTCTCCGCTTGTGGGTGGCATCCGAGGATTACCGCGACGATATCAAGATCTCCGACACCATTCTTCAGCAGCTGGCCGACGCCTACCGCAAGATCCGCAATACGGTGCGCTTCATCCTCGGCAATCTGTACGATTTTGATCCGGCCACGGACATGGTGGTGGACAGCGAGCTGGACGAGCTGGACCGTTGGGCCCTGTACCAGTTCGAGCTTTTGAAGATGAAGGTGCTCAAGGGGTACGAGGTTTTTGAGTTCCATCCCGTGTTCCACGGGTTGACCAATTTTTGCACCGTGAGCATGAGCGCCCTCTATCTGGATGTGCTGAAAGACCGGCTCTACACCCTGCCTGCAAATTCCCGCGAGCGGCGGGCCGCCCAGACCGCGCTTTATGAGATCGTCGACGGGCTGACCCGGCTCATGGCCCCGGTTCTCACCTTTATGGCTGCCGAGGTCTGGGATTTTCTGCCCGGTGCTGCCCAGCATGAGGAGAATGTCTGCATCGCTCTGTTCCCGGAACTGAAGCCGGAACGGGTTAGCGACAAGGCGCTGGCCGAGAAGTGGGACAAGGTGTTGCGGGTGCGGGGCGAATTGACCAAGGCCCTGGAGATTGCCCGGCGCGATAAGGTTATCGGTCATTCCCTGGAGGCGGAGGTGGTGGTGGCGGCAGGGGGCGAGCTGGGCGACTTTTTAGCGGCCAATTGGGAAACCCTGCAAAGTGTGGCCATTGTTTCCCGGATGGAGTTGATGGCCTCCTTGCCGGAGCCGGGCTTTGTCAGCACCGAATTGCCGGAACTCTCCGTGCTGGTGCGCTCGGCCAGGGGTGAAAAATGCGAGCGGTGCTGGCTGCGTTCCGAGGAGTTGGGCAGCGATACCGAGCATCCCGGCCTCTGCCCCCGCTGCACCAACGTGGTGGTGGCCAATTGAAAAAGTCCGAGTCGCCCATTATTCCGCTGGCTTGGCTGCTGGGGGTGGTTGTTCTCGATCAGGTGAGCAAGGCCCTGGTCATGGACCGGTTCGCCATGTTTGAGCTGCTGCCAGTCATCCCCGGCCTGTTCAATCTGACCTATCTCACCAACACCGGCGCAGCCTTCGGCATGTTGGCCGGAGCCCAGAGCATCTGGCGGCAGGTGTTTTTTGTCGGGGTAGCCGTGGCCGCCATTGGGGTGATGGTTTTTTCCTACAAACAGTTTCGGAGTCAGGGCAGAATCTTTGTCCATGCCATCGGCCTGATCGCCGGGGGCGCGGTGGGCAATCTCATCGACCGGCTGCGCTTTGGCGCGGTGGTGGATTTCCTGGATTTTTACCTCGGCATCCACCACTGGCCAGCCTTCAATGTGGCGGACTCGGCCATCACCGTTGGAGTTGGCTTGTTTATTTTGGGCAGCATTTTGTATCCGCCGCAGGAAAATGAAAAGTAAAGCGGTGAAGGTGTGATCCTTCATCCTCCAAGCAGTGACCTATCACAAGAAAAATTGAAATCGGGGAATTCGGTTATGGCAGACCAAAAAATAGCGGTTCTTTTTCCAGGGCAGGGCTCCCAGTTTCTGGGCATGGGCAAGGAGTTTCTTGAAACGGACTCCGAGGCCCGCGCGCTTATGGGTATGGCGGAAACAATCAGCGGCTTCCCGCTCATCCGCCTCTGTCAGGACGGCCCCATGGAGGAGCTGACCCGCACCGTGCATCTGCAACCGGCCATGACCGTGATGAATCTCATCTGCTGGCAGGCCTTGGCCAAGGCCGGAGTGAAACCGGCATTTTTTGCCGGTCACAGCCTGGGCGAATACGGAGCTCTTTCTGCTGCCGGGATACTGAGCCCTGAGGACACCCTGGCCCTGGTCACCGAGCGTGGCCGGCTCATGGAGCGGGAGAGCGACCGGAATCCCGGCGGGATGCAGGCCGTGGTGAAACTGAAGATCGAGCAGGTCCGGGCTATTGTCGAGAAAGCGCAGTCCCAGGGCAGGCTCACCGTGGCCAACCATAATTCCGGGGAGCAGATTGTTATCTCCGGTGAGGTTGCCGCCCTTGAAGCGGCGGCAGAACTGGTGAAGGTGCAAGGGGGCAAGGCGATTCCCCTCAAGGTGAGCGGCGCTTGGCACAGTCAGTTGATCCAGAATGCGATCCCGGATTTTGAGGCGGCTATGGCAAAGATTTCCTTCAGCTCCCCCCATACCCCGGTGTTGTTCAACGTGACCGCGGGGGCGGAAAGCGAACCGGATGCCATTCGGCAAATCATGGCCCGGCAGATCGCTTCCACGGTGCGCTGGTTTGAGATTGTCGAGAAAATGATGGCCGAGGAGGTGCGGGTCTTTATTGAGGTTGGTCCCAAAAACGTCCTGACCGGCTTGCTCAAAAAGATCATCCCGGCCGAGTATGAGCATCGCTGTTTTCAGTTCGATACGCCCGAGGGACTGGCAAAGATGCTGGGGGAGCTGTAAGAAAACCGCAAGTCTGAAGGGAGAAAGGCGGGAAATCCTGTTCGGGTTCCCGCTTTATCTGCCTATTCATCCCAATACTCCCCTGTTTCTCTCCGGGCATACCAGTAATATCCGTTTTTTTCTGCATTGACAATCTGTTAGGTGCATGCGATTGTAGCTGGCGGTGCATATGCTGCCCAGAAATTGCGGCGAAACAGCGGACGAATAAGAATTCATACGATTTATCCGTATTCCGCATAACATCCCATATTGCCCCGCAATCAGGAAAATTAAAGCATGCAATGCGTCAGGGTTGGCTTTGTTTCCCCTTTCTTGGGGTAAACGAGATGATAGCCCGGAGCAAAAGCGGAAATCCGTATAATATTAATGTTAGGTAACTAAGGAGGATTTATGGATATCTCAATAATATTGAGCATAATTGGAGTATTAGCCGGTAGCTTTGCTACGGTTGATAAATTTTTTAACCTTGGAAAATTTATTTTACGCAAAAAAGCTTATGAAAAGATTTTTATACTCAACAACAACATCCGTCATGAATTTTACAAGGATTTGTCGAAATCAAAAAATGATTACATAAACTTTCACAGGAAAATAATCCTCAATGACTCAGATTTCAAAAACGTGAATAATGTTAAAAAAGCATACGAAATATATCTAGACAAGGATCTTAAAGAGCTAAAGATAAAAATAAAAAATACATTTCATGAAGAAATTCTATTTGATTATTTAAATAATACAATAGAAATCAAAAGAGATAAAACTAGAAAGTTATTTTTTAATTCTGGGTTAATTTCATCATTAATCCAAAGTTATTTATCTTCTACTGACAAAAAATCAATTGATAGGAATACAATTGTTGGAATAATGCTTGGCAAAAAGATAGACAAATACACAAAATCTTTTACTTGTTTATTTTCCGGTCTCGGCGTGCATCTTCTTTTGGTAGTTTTGAAAATGCAACAATTGAGCCTTCCAATGGTTGGGATATTATTTCTTTTTATTGGTGCTCTGTCCCTAAACCAAAAGATGTTAGAGTATAGAATAAAAAGGGGATATTACGGAACAAACGGATACGAAGTAAAAGAGATTGTGCAGTTTATCCAAAGCCATTCTGACAAGTCTGACTTTATAGACAAGAATGGGATAAAAAAATTACTGCCAGCTCCAGAAGAAAAAATTGAAACAGAATTAGTTGTTTACGGGGAGGCATATTAATGAAAAACATTGGAGACATATTATCTTCATCAGTGAAAATAGCAACAGACATACTATTTGTAAACAACCCAGTTGGTACAAGCATGGGAGTTCTTTTTGGTGTTTTGTTGCATGGATCTTCCTGTATTTTCTCTCCATTGTTTGAGACTATAAAAGCTATTAATTTCGCTGCAATAAATATATTTCATTATATTGCTTTTGGTATTTTTAGTTTCAATATTAGAAATTTTTACAAAAAACATAAAGTAGCTCCAGAAGTCATTGAAGCCATAAATTTTATTGAAAAGCAAGTTGTAGAGGGTCGTATTACAAAAACTGAAGCAAAACTCCAATACAGGGAAATCATTTCAAAAGTTGTCAGTAATGTACAGTTTGATATTTCCACTGAATCTAAAATTCAAAATCTGGCAACAATTAATCAAAGATTTAAATGAGCTCCCTAACAATAGGGTCAACCAGACAGCGAGAACGTCGGTGGCGCTACTGGTTACCCCCAGGCGTTGGCCCAACCAAATACATATTCGTTCAATTGCCAAGTAAATTGGAAGACACAAAACAAACATAAGAACAAATATGCCCATGAACTCCTTAAAGGTAAAACAAATGTGGTGTGAATCAGCATATGACATAGCGTATTGGGTGTTACTGCTATCATTATTAGTCGGAGCTGGCGCAACGGCGGTATTAATTCTGTCAGGCAAAGAGAAAGAAGAACGATTACAAGTACAATTATCGCTCGCCCAAGAATCAGCGGCAAAAGCAAATGAACGAGCAGAAAAACTTAAAAAAGAATCGGCTTGGAGACGGTTGTCAGAAGAACAGTTCAACACTTTGGTCTCAGAACTAAGGCCTTTCCCAACAAAATTGGTCATTTGCAATCCGCCAGAAATAGAATCTGCAACATTTGCAAATGATTTTATTGAGGCATTTAAAAACGCAGGATGGAATATCGAATACACACCGCAGGCACTGTATGGGTATGAATTAAAACACGGAGTGTTTGTATCAAGAACAGAAGATGGAATATCCAATAAACTTATTGAAGTTCTACAATCAATAGGCGTTGAATCACAACTAGACGCGCCAGAAAATGAACTCACTTTATTTGTTGGCAGCAAACCACCACCAAAAATAAAATAAAGACAAATTGTGGCAATCAAACAGTGCTTGTTGTTCATTATAACTCCAAATAAATTAAACATCATTGTCCAACAATACGCTCAACACAGAAATTTACTTGCGTAAATTCTGGTTAGCTTTTGCGTTATGCCATGACCGAATCTGTTCACCCCCGTAAGGAAATTTTCCACAATGGACATCCCCCGGATATTCAATATCACTGAGAGTGCTCACCGCATCCACAACCCGATCACACCCGAAAAGCTCGCCACGCTCGGCGCGGCGCTGCGTCTGGAATCGGGGGCTCGAGTGCTCGACCTCGGCAGCGGTTCGGGGGAGATGCTGTGCACCTGGGCACGCGATCACGGCGTCATCGGCACCGGCATCGACCTGAGCCAGTTGTTCACCGAGCAAGCGAAACTCCGTGCTGAAGAACTCGGCGTTGCCGATCAAGTCAAGTTCATCCATGGCGATGCTGCAGGTTATGTCTCTGACGAGAAGGTCGGTGTGGCAGCCTGTGTCGGGGCCACTTGGATAGGCGGGGGAGTCGCCGGCACTATCGAGCTTCTGGCGCGGAGCCTGCGCACCGGAGGGATCATCCTCATCGGCGAGCCCTACTGGCGGCAGTTACCGCCGACGGAAGATGTTGCCAGGGGGTGTCTTGCCAACTCAATCTCCGATTTTCTCATGCTTCCAGAACTTCTCGCGTCTTTCGGCCACGTTGGCTACGACGTCGTGGAAATGGTTCTGGCTGACCAAGACGGCTGGGACAGATACGAGGCGGCCAAATGGCTCACCATGCGCCGATGGCTTGAAGTCAATCCCGGCGACGAGTTAGCCAAAGAGGTTCGAGCCAAACTGACCTCGGAACCCGAGCGCTACGCCGCTTACACGCGTGAACACCTGGGCTGGGGTGTGTTCGCGCTGATGCTGCGGTGATAGGGTAACTCAGGGGGCAACTCTGTATTCTTGGCACCCGCTCGTTTTCTTTAGCTAGACCAGGCCGCTGCCATCGCCTGCGGATTTTTTGCTTGCCCAAGGCATGAAATTCTTGCTCCTTCAGGAAAGAAGCTCGAGACCCTGCTTGCCGTCTTCTAAAAAGATTCAGATTCGTACAGGGCAAGGTCAGTTGTTGGCAGATTTGTTGCTTGACAACCTGGCTTTGGCACAGTATCTTTGTCCGTTTTCCGGCCCGGAGAGGGTGAGGTGTGTCTTTTTTCAGGAATTATCGCGGCTGCCGGGCGTTTCCCGCAGGCCGCTTGAGTGATTGATAGAAATGTTTGAGTCTCTTTCAGACCGATTACATGATGTTTTTAAACAGCTTCGCGGCCACGGCAGGCTGACCGAGGAAAACATCCAGGAGGCGCTGCGCGAAGTGCGCATGGCCCTGCTGGAAGCCGACGTCAACTTCAAGGTAGCCAAGGAGTTTGTCGCCACTGTCGCCGAAAAGGCGCTTGGCCAGGAAGTGGTTGGCAACCTGGCCCCTGGCCAGCAGGTGATCAAGGTCGTTCATGATCAGCTGGTCGAGCTGTTGGGCGGGCAAACCGCCACCCTCGAGCTCAGCGGCCGTCAGCCCGTAGTCATTATGATGGTTGGCTTGCAGGGTTCCGGTAAGACCACCACCTCCGGCAAGCTGGCCAAGCTGTTGCTGGGCAAGGGCCGCAAGCCCTACCTGGTGCCGGCCGATGTCTACCGGCCCGCGGCCATTGAGCAGCTGACCATTTTGGGCCAGAGCCTCGGGGTGCCGGTGCATCCCGCCACCACCGATCAGGACCCGGTGGCGATCTGTCGCCAGGCTGTGCATGCCGCCCAGAGCGCCGGATACGACACGCTGATTGTTGATACCGCCGGCCGGCTCCATGTGGATCAGGAGCTCATGGGGGAGTTGGCCCGGATCAAGGACGCGGTGCAGCCCGCCGAGATTCTCTTCGTGGCCGATGCCATGACCGGCCAGGACGCGGTCACGGTTGCCGAAAAATTTAATCTCGATCTTGCCATCAGCGGCGTGATCCTGACCAAGATGGATGGCGATGCCCGCGGCGGCGCGGCCCTGTCCATCAAGAAAGTGACCCAGCGGCCCATCAAGTTCGTCGGTATGGGCGAAGGGCTGGACGCTCTGGAGCCGTTTCATCCGGACCGCGTTGCTTCCCGGATTTTGGGCATGGGCGACGTGCTCACCCTGATCGAAAGGGCCGAGGCGGTAGTTGATAAGGACAAGGCGGAAAAACTCGCCAAGAAGCTCAAGAAAGAAGGGTTCTCCCTGGAGGATTTTCTTGAGCAGATCCAGCAGATCAAGAAGATGGGCAGCCTGGAGCAGATCATGGGCATGATTCCGGGGATGAGCCGGATCAAGCAACTCAAGGACATGCCCAAGCCCGATGAAAAGGAATTGGTCAAGGTGGAGGCGGTCATCAGCTCCATGACCATCAAGGAGCGTCGCAATCACGCTATCCTCAACGCGAACCGCAGGGCGCGCATCGCCAAGGGGAGCGGCACCACGGTGCAGGATGTGAACAAGGTCGTCAAGAGCTACACGGACATGCTCAAGATGATGAAGCAGATGAGCGGCAAGCCCGGCGGGTTGGGCGCTTTTGTCGGCGGACCGAAGAAAAAGAAACGGCCCAAGGGGCTTAACCGGTAGGAACGTATTCGGATATGAGAAAACGCACAGGACGCATATGTCTGTCCTGTCAAATAAGTTGAATAACCCACAGGAGGAAACAACACCATGGCTGTAAGGATTCGTTTGACCAGAATGGGCCGCAAGAAGCACCCCTTTTACCGCATTGTCGTAGCCAACGCCGAGGCTTCTCGCGACGGCCAGTTTCTTGAAGTGGTCGGCACCTACGACCCTTGCAAGCAACCCGCCGAGGTTATTGTCAAGCAGGACCGGGTCAAGATCTGGCTCGACAAGGGAGCACTGCCTTCCGAAACGGTGAAGACCCTGCTTGCCAAAGCTGCCAAAGTAGCGGAATAAGATCTTATGAAGGATCTGGTAGCATTCATAGCCACCTCGTTGGTGGATGATCCCGCTGCGGTGCAGGTTGCCGAGACGGAAGGCGATGGCGTCGTTGTTCTTGAGTTGCGGGTAGCCAAAGAGGATCTTGGCAAGGTCATCGGCAAACAGGGGCGGACCGCCAGGGCCATTCGCTCGTTGCTCTCTGCCTCGGCAGGCAAGGACAACCGCAAGGCCCGTCTTGAGATCATGGAGTAGGTTTTTTGGAAATCCTTGATGTCGGCGTTGCCCATGGCGGGCAGATTGCGGTGGGCAAGGTTGCCAAGGCCCATGGCATCAAGGGTGAGCTTAAGGTTTATCCTTTTTCCGGCAGGCCCGATGATTTTCGCGGCTACCGGCTGCTGACCTTGGTCGAACCGGGCCATGGTCTGACCAGGTCGTATGAGGTTGAACAGTGCCGCCCTCTGGAGAACTTGGTTCTCCTTCAGCTTGCCGGACTTTCCGGCAGAAGTACTGCGGAAGGGTTGCGCGGCTGGGAGGTGCGAATCGCCCGGGAGCTTTTGCCGACCCCAGAGGCGGGGACCTTTTACTGGCACGAACTGGTTGGGTTGCCCGTGCTCAGCGATACCGGGCAGGAGTTGGGCCGGATCACCTCGCTCATGGCCACCTCCGCCCATGATATCCTGGTGATTACCGGGGCAGGCGGTGAGTATTTGATCCCGGTGGTTGGTGAGTGTGTTGCTGGGTTTACTTCGGACGGCAAGGCCCTGATGGTCACGCCGCCTCCGGGTTTGCTGGAGATGAACGCGGGTGGGGCGCCGGACGATGCGAGCTGATGCTCCCGTGGCCGAGACCATTAGATTTGACGTACTGACGATTTTTCCGGAACTGCTGGATTCTCCGCTCAAGGAGGGGATAATCCGCAGGGCGCAGGAGGCAGGGCAGGTAGAGATTGCCTGCCATAACATCCGGGATTATGCGCTTGACAAGCATGCCATGACCGATGACCGCCCCTTTGGCGGCGGGGAAGGCATGGTCATGAAGCCGGAACCTCTGGCCGCTGCGGTGCAGGCCGTGCAGGCCATGGCTCCGCAGCCTGGGAGGGTGATCCTCCTGAGTCCCCAGGGACGGCCGTATACCCAGGCTGTTGCCGAAGAGCTGGCCGGGCAGGCGAGGTTGCTTCTGGTTTGCGGGCGCTACGAAGGGGTGGATGAGCGCTTCACCGGTCAGTATGTGGATGAGGAAATTTCCATCGGTGACTATATCCTCACCGGTGGCGAATTGGCAGCCATGGTCCTCATCGATTCCATTACCAGGCTGAGGCCGGGTGTGCTGGGATGTGCGGATTCCGCGGATTATGACACCTTCAGCCGGGGCGGGCTCAAGTTTCCGCAGTATACGCGGCCCAGGCTTTTTGAAGGAGTCGAAGCGCCGGAGGTGCTTTTTTCCGGGGATCATGGTGCAGTGGCCGAATGGCGGCTGGTTGCCGCGGTTGAACGGACTTTTGCTAAACGACCGGATATTGTAGCCGGGATGCGTTTTACTCCCGAAGAATTGAAGATTTTACAGCGGCAAGGACTTCTTGCCAGGTTACGAAAGAGCGGCTGGAACAGTCGGCCGGAGGAGCAGTGATCCAACAAGGTGTGCAATGCCCGGAGCAACCCGCCCTGCGGCTCGACCTGGCCTTGGTCCATTATCCGGTCTCTAACAAGAACGGGGAGACCATCGGCTCGGCGGTGACCAATCTGGACCTGCATGATATTGCCAGGGCTGGCAGGACTTTTGGCATCGACACCTTGTACATCGTTACTCCGTTTGCGGATCAACAGGCGCTGGTCAGGGATATTTTGGCGCACTGGCAGACAGGACACGGGGCGAGCTATAACCCGAAACGCAAGGATGCTCTGTCTTTGGTGCGGATCTGCACTGATCTGGCAGAGATGTACGGACTGGTAGAGGCCAAATGGCGACAAAGGCCGACGGTCCTTGCCACCAGTGCTAGGCCGAACGCCAACCAGCTGGATTATGCGGAAGCGCGGCGGAGGATCTTTGCCGGAGAGCCACATCTGATTTTTTTTGGTACCGGCTGGGGCATGACTCCGGAAGTTTTAGCGGAGGTTGACGCCCTGCTGCCGCCTATTGTCGGGTATGGCGAATATAATCATCTCTCTGTCCGCTCGGCTGCGGCCATTGTTCTGGACAGGTTGTTGGGTAAGCATTGAAAAAACAGTGTGGGCATGTATAATGGCCCATTGGAATCCGTTCCCATAAGAAGTTGAAAGAGGAAAAACTATGAACATCATTGAGCAGATGGAAAAAGAGAATATGCGGCATGACATCCCGGACTTTCGGGCCGGCGATACCGTGAAAGTGCATATCCGGATTATCGAGGGCAACAAGGAAAGGACGCAGCTTTTTCAGGGGGTTGTTATCCGCCGTCGCAAAGGGACCATGGGCGCCAGCGTCACCGTCCGCAAGATTTCCCATGGCGTTGGCGTGGAAAAAACCTTTCCCTTGTGCTCTCCCCGGGTCGATAAGATCGAGCTGGTGAGCGAGGGCCGTGTCCGGCGTTCCCGTCTGTATTACCTGCGCAACCTGCGTGGCAAGGCAGCGAGAATCAGGGAAAAAGGCCTTAACTAGCCTTTGCCTATTGCCCGGAGCAGGAGCGGCCTTGGTGCGGCTTCCTGTTTCGGTGCGCTTTCATACTGCCGCCATTGTCTGGCCACGGGAAACCGTGGCCGTTTTTTCGTGGTCCTTTCGGCTTAAGAGCCGTTACGAAATAATTTTGTTTTTTTGACCATTTTGTTACGGCTCTTTATGCCGTTTGGGTCATTCAGATGACGACATTATTTCGTTACAACGGCTTAGCATACAAGGTGGTGCGTCTTGCCCAAGGCGATAACACTGTGGTCAGCTTCTCCTGCCGGAGACACCTTTGCCATTGAACGATCTCTGATCAGTCAGGGCTACGCCATTGTGGCCGGCACCGATGAAGCAGGCCGGGGGCCGTTGGCCGGTCCGGTGGTTGCCGCCTGTGTCATCCTTCCGCTTCACTGCGACTATCAGCAATTCCAGGATTCAAAGAAATTGAGCGCCAAGACCCGCAATGAGCTGGCGCAACGGCTCGTTGCGCTTGAAGCGGCAATCGGGGTGGGCATCGTTTCCGCAGCGGAGATCGACCGGCTCAATATCTTGCAAGCCTCCCTATTGGCCATGAAAAAGGCGGTGAAAAAATTGCCTTGCTTGCCGGATTTTTTGCTGGTCGACGGCAAATTCACCGTGCCGATGGCTGTGGAGCAAAAGGCTTATGTCAAAGGCGACTCGCGCAGTGCTTCCATCTCCGCCGCTTCCATTGTCGCCAAGGTGACCCGCGATGCGATTATGGAGCAGTACCATCTCGAATACCCCCAGTATAACTTCGCCAAACATAAGGGCTACCCAACAGCCGAGCATCGTCGGATTATTCGGGAAATCGGACCCTGTCCCATCCATCGCCAGAGCTTCAAACCGGTGCGCGATTGTTTGCTAAGATAAAGGAGGCGAAAAAAATTCCCCTTGGCCAGCAGGGGGAGGCGTTTGCCTGCCGGTATCTTGCCCGGCATGGCTATCGGGTTATTGTGAAGAATTATCGAACCAAGCTGGGGGAGATCGATATTATCGCCGAAGAGCAGGGAACCCTGGTTTTTGTCGAGGTCAAGACCAGACGCGGTCATCAGTGCGGCCATCCCTTTGAGGCAGTGACTCCGACCAAGTGTCGGCAGATTTCCAAGGTTGCCTTGCAGTACCTGGCCGAGACGGGCAGGGAAGGGCAGGCGGCCCGTTTTGATGTGGTGGCGATTAGTTTTGCCGGGGAGGCTGCCCCGGTGGTTGAGCTGGTGCAAAATGCCTTTGACCTGAGCTATGGAGCCTGACGGTGCGGACTGAAGTTGAAGAAAAATTGCTTCCCCTGGGGATTACCATGGGCTGTCCGGTGGGCATCGGGCCGGAAATCATCCTGCGCTTTCTGGCCCAGGTCGGGTTGCAAACCGCCTTGTGGCCCGTGGTCATCGGCGATGCCGGGGTATTGCGTCGTTGCGCTACGGAGTTGGGGATTGAGATCCGGGTGGTTGACTGGCAGCCGGGTGGGCTTTTGCAGCCGCAGGCGCTCAATGTTCTCTCCCTGTCCGATCTCGGCGACGGACTGTGCTGGGGAAAACCGACCATTGAAACAGGCCGGGCCATGGGGTGTTATATCGAGGAAGGGGTGCGGCTTATCCAGGCCAATCAGCTGGCTGGGCTGGTGACCTGTCCCATCAGCAAAGCCGCGCTTAAGGCCGGCGGCTACCGATTTCCCGGGCATACCGAGATGCTGGCCGAGCTTTGCCAGGCGAGGGATTTTGCCATGATGATGGCGGGCTCCACCCTCAAAATTACCCTGGTTTCCATCCATCAACCCCTGGCCGAGGTGCCTGCCGCCATTACCCAGGAGGCGGTGCTGCGGATGATCACCATCACCGGCCAGGCCCTGCGGGATGATTTTGCTGTGCCGCAGCCGCGTTTGGCGGTGGCAGGCCTGAATCCCCATGCCGGTGAAGACGGGATGTTCGGCGATGAGGAACAACGGGTCATTGCCCCGGCCATTGCGGCTGGCCGTCGGGCCGGTTGGCAGGTTGAGGGACCGTTCCCGCCGGATACGGTATTTAATAAGGCAGTGGCCGGACAGTTTGATGCGGTGGTTTGCATGTATCACGATCAGGGGTTGATCCCCTTCAAGCTCCTGCATTTCAGCGACGGTGTGAATGTGACCCTGGGCTTGCCCATTGTTCGGACCTCGGTGGATCATGGCACGGCCTACGATATCGCGGGCAAGGGACTGGCGGAGCCAGCAAGCCTGGCCGCCGCTGTTGCCATGGCCACGGCCATTGTGGCCAACAGAAAAAAAGCTGAAAGCTGTCGGCTGTAAGCTATAAGCGGTAAAGGATGTTACGGGATGGAAAGAAAGGGATTGCTCATCGCCTTTGAAGGCATCGACGGGACCGGCAAGACTACTCAGATAGAGTTGTTGGCCGATATTCTGCGCCAGCGGGGTTTGCGCGTGGTTGCGACCCGTGAGCCCACCGATGGGCAGTATGGTCGCAAGATCAGGCAGTTGTATAAAAACAGAAAAAGTGTTACCCCGGAAGAGGAGCTGGCTCTGTTCCTCGATGACCGCCGTGAGCATGTGGTGCAGGTCATCGCTCCGGCTTTGGCCAGCGGCAAGGTGGTGCTCACCGACCGGTACTATTATTCCACCGCCGCCTACCAGGGCGCGGCCGGGCATGATCCGCAAAAAATCATCGCGGCAAATGAATTGTTTGCGCCGGTGCCGGATATGGTTATTATGCTTGAAGCGCCTGTGTCTCTGGGGGTACACCGGGTGCAGAAGCTCCGGGGCGAGACCTTAAACGATTTTGAACAGGAAGAGACCTTGTCCCGGGTGGCCAGGATTTTTGCCGATCTTAAGGGTGAAAATATTCGGCGCATTGACGGAACAGGGGACGCCAAGGCCGTGCATGCCTTGGTCATGGAGAACGTGGCCGAGCTTTTTCCGGTGGCAAGGTAATAGGGTTTGTGGATTATGAAGGTTTGGGCGAAAAAAAAATCATGGGTTGGCCAAGGTTTAAGGGGGGGAATTGTATGTTGAAGCGTCTGCTGATTGCCGGTGGGTTGGCCCTCTGCTGCCTGTCGTGTGCCCCGGCCATTCATGGGGTGCCTGGGCAGCCGCCTTTTGCCGCCGATCTCGAACCCTATGAGGAAGCGGTGGACAAGGGCTGTTCCTATTTTAATTTTCTCTGGGGCAAGTCGGCCGAGATTGAAGGGCGCTACGATGAGGCCATTTACGCTTACAAGCAGGCGCTGGTTTGCGATCGACTGGCTGGGCGCGTCATGCGTTCCCTGGCCTCGTTGCTTGTTAAAACAGGGCAACGGGAACAGGCGGTTGAATGGGTGAACAGACTCATTTCCCTGAATCCGAAAGATTCGGAAGCCCGGACTCTTCTGGCCAATCTCTATAGCATTATGGAGCGGTACGGGGAGGCTGCCGAAATCTATCAGGCTATCTTGGTCGATGATCCACAAAACTTCAATGTCCGGCTGCTGTTGGGCGGGCTCTATGCCCGAATGCATGATTACGAGAAGGCACGGCAGGTTCTGGAAAAACTGGCCGAAATCAACCCGGATTCCTATGCCGGGTTCTATTATCTGGCCAAGCTCTACCAGGAGATGCGCCTGTTCGATAAGGCTGCGGAGGCCTTTGATAAAGCCCTGGCTCTCAATTGGTCGCCGATGCTGGCCTATGAGGCTGCGGAATTGTATGAGCAGGAGAAACGGTATCCCGAGGCCATCGCCATTTATCGGCGGATTCTTGAGGAAGATGCCTCCGATGAAAGAGCCCGAAGCTTTTTGGCCAATGTCTATTTTCGGCAGGGAGAGATAGACAAGGCGCTTAAAGAGATGGAGAACCTGCGGGACATCTCGGCCAACCCGGCCAAGGTCGAGCTTGCCATCTGTCGGATTCTTCTTGATGCCGGAAAGCGCCTCGATGCCGTCATCCGGTTGAACGCAATCCTCAAAAAAGATCCTCAGTCAGACGGAGCTAGGGCGCTGCTGATCCTGGCCTATTACCAGCAGGGCGATCTTGCGGCCACCAAGAAGCTTCTCCGGCAGGTGCGCACAGCCAGCCCGGCCTATGAGGAGTCGGTTATTATGCTGGCCAGAATCATGCAGGAGGAAAGGGATTTCCCAGGGGCAGAGAAGGCCTTGCGGCAGGCCATGGCCGACAAGCAGAACCGGCGGCTCAATTTTTATGTGGCCCTGGCAATGCTTTACGCGGGTCAGGACAAGAATGATAAAGCCCACGGGGTGTTCACCCAGGCCTTTGCCGATTTTCCAGGCAATGTGGAAGCGCATTACGAATATGCCCTGTTTCTTCATAAGCTCAATGACCTCCCTGGGGCCATGCGGCAGATGGAAGAGGTGCTGAAGCGGGATCCGAAACATGCCAGGGCTCTGAACTATGTGGGGTATACCTGGGTCGAGGAAGGACGCAATCTGGAAGAGGCCAAAGCCTATATCGAGCAGGCTGTCGCCCAGTTGCCAAAGGATGGCTTTGTCCGTGACAGTATGGGCTGGGTCTACTACCGGATGGGTGATTTTTCTGCTGCGGTCCGGGAATTGGAGCTGGCAGTGGCGCTCGCTCCCGATGATCCGACCATCTACGAGCATCTTGGTGATGCTTATTTGAAAAACGATGACACTTCAAGGGCTCAGAAGGCTTATCTGAAATCGCTGGAGCTCCATGATGAGGTGGACAAGAAGGCGGCTGTCCGCCGTAAGCTGGAAATCTTGTCTCCCAAAGACGGCCAGCCCGGCGAGGTAAAATGAGTCGCGGGATTTTTTCGGCCTTGTTGAAGGGAGGGGTCATTTTTCTGCTGTTGACTGGAGGATGCGCCACCCTGCCTGGCACACGTCCGCTTGCCGATTTACAGCAGCAGCAAGCCGAGGCCCAGTTCCTTGAGACCATGGCGCGGCAGCAGGATTGCCCTTGCTGTCTTGATGCCCAGGTGCGGCTTTCGCTGAAATCAGTTATGCAGAATGGTACGATCTCCGGCTTTGTCCAGGCCAAGGCCCCCTCTTTTTTGAAATTTACCGGCCTCAATCCTCTGGGGCAGCCCCTTTTGTTCCTGGCCACGGACGGAACTTTTTTCCGCTATGTCGCGGTGCCGGAAGCCAAGGGGTATGAGGGGTTGGTCACTGCCGCCGCTTTTAAGAAGTATGCTCCCCAGGGTTTTGATCCGGCGCACGGTTTCTACTGGCTTGCAGGCCGATTGGCTCCTGAAAGGCTGCGGATTTTTTCCGTGGCCCAAGACTCGGAAGGGCAAGGCTTCTGGTTGGAGCTTGCTTACGCCGTTGACGTTCTTGAGGGGAAGGCGCTTCGTCGGCATGTGCTTTTTGACCCAATCCAACAGGTGATCTTGCGGCATCTGGTGGCAGACCCTGATGGCCGGATCATGGTTGATGTCCGGTATGACGACTATGCCAAAGCCTCCGAAGGCGGGTCGGACAATTGCCGACTGCCAGGGGTGATCAGTATTCACGCCAACCATAACGGTGCGCTCATGGAACTCACTCTGGGGGACTGGTTGCCCGATGCCAGCTTCAACGCAGGTGATTTTCGGGTGGATCTGCCTTCCGGTTTTGCCATGATCCCTGTTGAATAACGCGTAAACGTTCAGCAGCACCGCTATGAGCCATTTTTCTGGGTTCAGACCATCACTTAAACGATAAATCGACCACAGCAGGTCGTTTTTGTTCAGGAATTGCAAATGAATAGTGAGATAGACGCCCTGCTGCCGCAGGTAAGACAGCCCAGCAGGTACGGCGGCAACGAGCTGCATGTGGTGAAAAAAAATTGGGACGCCATTCCTCTCCGCATGGTGCTGGCCTTCCCGGACCTTTATGAACTCGGCATGTCCCACCAGGGCTTGCAGATTCTGTATCATATTGTCAATGCCAGGGAAAACATGTTGGCCGAACGGGTCTATACCCCGGATCGCGATCTGGAGGAGCTGCTCCGCGCCCACCGTTTGCCCCTGTTTTCCTTGGAGTCGCAGCGGCCGGTGGCGGATTTTGATATCCTCGGCATCACCCTTCCCTATGAACTTTGCTACACCAATATCCTCACCATTCTTGATCTGGCCGGGTTGCCGTTTCGTAGTGCGGACCGGACCGGGGCGCATCCTCTGGTGATCGGCGGCGGACCCTGCGCTTTCCATCCTGAGCCGGTGGCGGATTTCTTTGACGCCATTCTCCTGGGAGACGGCGAGGAGGCTATCCTGGAGATCGCCGAGACAGTGCGCGCAGCCAAGGAAAGCGGGGAAGAGCGCCGGGCGGTTCTGGAGCGGCTCAGCCGGATTGAGGGCGTCTATGTCCCTTCCTTTTTTGAGCCGCGCTATGACGAGAGCGGTAATTTTCTCGGGATGCGGACCCTTTCCGGCAAAGGTCTGGTGCGGCGGAGAATTCTTGCCGACCTGGAAGGCGCCAGCATCGAACAGCCTCCCCTGGTGCCGCTTACCCGGATCGTCCACGACCGGCTGGGGCTGGAGATCGCCCGGGGTTGCACCCGGGGCTGCCGTTTCTGTCAGGCGGGCATGATCTACCGACCGGTGCGGGAGCGCACCCCGGAGAAGATCTTTGCCATGGCGGAAAAGGGTATTGCCGAGGGCGGCTTCGAGGAACTGGCCCTGCTCTCGCTTTCCACCGGTGATTACTCCTGCCTGAGCGAGCTGTTGGTGCGGTTAATGAATCGCTTTGCCAAGGAGCATGTTTCCGTGTCCCTGCCGTCCTTACGGGTCGGCACCCTCACCCCGGCGATCATGGAGCAGATCAAACGGGTACGCAAGACCGGATTTACCCTGGCCCCGGAGGCCGGTTCCGACCGGTTGCGCAGGGTGATCAACAAGGGGATCACCGAGGAAGATCTGATGGCCACGGCGGATGCCGCCTTTGGCTTGGGCTGGAAATTGATCAAGCTCTACTTCATGTTCGGCCTGCCCACGGAAACCGAGGAGGATGTGGCCGCGATCCCGGCCCTGGCCCAGAAGGTGCTCAAGGCCGGGAAAGGCGGCAATTGCCGGGTGAACGTCAGCGCCGCCACCTTTGTGCCCAAGCCCCATACCGTGTTTGAGCGGGAACCACAGCTTTCCATGGACGAAGGCTATGCGCGGATGGATGCGGTCAAGAAAAGGCTCTATGGCAAGAACTGCACCTTGAAGCGTAATGATCCCCGGATGAGCTTTCTGGAAGGGGTTTTTTCCCGGGGCGATCGCCGTCTGAGTCGGTTGCTTGAGGAGGCCTGGCAGCGGGGCGCCCGCATGGATGCTTGGTCCGAGCATTTTGATCTGCATCGCTGGCAGGAAGCCGCTGTTGCCTGCGGCATTGAGCTTGAGGGCTATCTGCGACGACGGGAAGTGGATGAACCTTTGCCCTGGCAGCATCTTCGCGTCGGGGTGAGGGATGATTTTTTTGCCGAGGAATACGGCAAGGCTTTGCGGGAAGAGTATACCCCGGACTGCCGGGTGCATGGCTGCCAGCAATGCGGGGTTTGCGACCTGAAAATCCTCAAGCCCATAGTGCATCGTCGCAAGAACGAGGAACCCGGGCCGGAGGCGGTTGCAAGTGAAGCGCCTCAGCCGGAGGTTTCCCCGGCCAAAACAGGTTCTCCGTCCGCATTTTATCTACAAACTTACCTATTCCCGGCTGGGCAATGCCAGGCTGCTCAGCCATCTGGAACTGCTCCAGGTTTTTTTCCGGGCTTTCAGCCGCGCCAAGCTGCCGCTGAACTTTTCCCAAGGCTTCAATCCGACCCCCAAGGTTTCCTTCAGTCCGGCCCTGCCTCTGGGCACGGAAAGTCTGGCAGAGGTAGTGCTGATTGATCTCTCGGAGCCGCTGGCCGATCTGGGCGCCTTTGTGCCTGCGATGAACCGACAGCTTCCCGAGGGGCTGGTCGTGAGTCAGGCGGTGCTGGCAGGCAAGGACCATACGGGCACCATGACCACCACCTACCATATCCGCGTGCCACACCTGCCCGCCCAGGCGGAGCTGGACCGGGTCATGGCCCAGGAAAGTCTGCCGGTGGTGGTTTTGCGCAAGGGCTTGGAAAGGCAGCTTGATCTGCGGCCCCTATTGCATACCCTGCGTCTGACCCCGGAGGGCCAGTTGGAGGTCTCCTTGTTCAGTGCCCCAGGCCAGCCGGGCGGCAAGCCGGTGGAGGTGGCAGCCAAGCTTTTCGGGCTGCCCGAAGAAGAGATCCGCCGGGCCAGGGTTTTGAAGGTGGCGAGCGAGCCGTATCTGGTAAATGAAAAGTGAAGAGTTGATCGTCTCACAATAAATCAATCTATCTTTCTGGTGAAGTCATGTCTACCGAACTGCTGATCAACGCCACACCCTACGAGATCCGGATTGCCCTGGTGGAACACGGCAATCTGGTGGAATTTTACCTGGAGCAGCCCCGGGAGAAGGGGCTGGTGGGCAACATCTACCGGGGCAAGGTGGTCCGGGTTCTCTCCGGCATGCAGGCTGCCTTTGTGGATATCGGCTTGGACCGCACCGGCTTTCTCTATGTGGATGATGTCCATATCACCACCGATGATTTTGAGAAGCGTCTGGCGAAAAGCGACCGCTCTGAGGACTGTGGCGGCGGTTGTTGCGGCAACGAGACTCCGGATTCCCTCTGCCGGCGCACGCCTGGTCTGAACATCGGCGATCTTTTGACCGAGGGGCAGGATATTCTGGTGCAGATCTGCAAGGAGCCCTTGGGCACCAAGGGGGCCAGGCTGACCTGTAATATTACCTTGCCGTGCCGGAATCTGGTTTTCATGCCCATGACCGATCACATCGGGATTTCGCGCAAGATCGAAGACGAAACCGTGCGCAAGCAGCTCCGGCAGGACATTGAAACCCTACGGCCGGCAGGTACCGGGTTTATCGTGCGGACCGTGGCGGAGAACGCCACCAATGAGGACCTTGAAGCGGATATGGAGTTTCTTCTTCATACCTGGGGAGAAATTCAGGATATAGCGGCCAAGGCCCCTGTTCCAAGTTTGGTGTATGAGGATTTGGATATTACCCTGCGGGTGGTGCGCGATATCTTTTCTCCAGAGGTTGAGCGGGTTGTGGTCGATGACCTGAAAACATTCAACCGGGTGCAGCATTTTGTGGAAACTTTTGCCCCGCGCCTCCATGGTAGGGTGCAGCTCTCGGATAGTCCGATTCCCCTGTTTGACGCCCATGGCGTCGAGATGGATGTCAACCGGGCTCTTGATAAAAAGATTTGGCTCCGCTGCGGCGGCTATATCATCATCGAAACCACCGAGGCCCTGACGGTTATCGACGTGAATACCGGCCGGTATGTGGGGAAAAGCGGGTTAGAGGAAACCATTTTCAAGACCAATATGGAGGCGGTGAAGGAAATCGCCTATCAGCTCAGGCTGCGCAATATTGGTGGTATTATTATTGTCGATTTCATCGACATGGAAGAGGAACTCCATCGGGATGAGGTCTTTTCCGCCTTCAAGGAGGCAGCCAAAAAGGACAAGAGCCGGATCAATATCCTCAGGGTTTCCGAGTTTGGTCTGGTACAGATGACCCGCAAGCGCAATCGGGAGGATCTGCGGCACATGATGTGCGAGCCCTGCCTCTACTGCCACGGCGACGGCATGTTGAAGTCGAGCCGGACCATCTGTTATGAGATCTTCCGCAAGGTGGAGCGCGAGGCCAGAAAAGCCTCGGCGGACAATGTCGTCCTCAAGGTGCATCCGCGGGTGGCGGCCATGATGCTCAAGGAGGAGGCGGCAACCATTGACTACCTGCAGGGTTCCACGGGCAAGCAGATCATTGTTGAACCGGTCCGGGAAGTCCATCTGGAAAAATATGAGATTCTCTGGGGTAGGGAATAAACACTTAGGCAGAAGACTGGGAAAAGAGTGACGCGGGGACGGGTTTTGCTGGAATATGGGAATATTCTTGCTTGACAATGTAGCCCTGTATGGTATTAAGATCGGTTTCACGCACCAGGCGAGATTGGGCCGAAAAGCCGGTTTTGTCCCTTGGCTTTCGGCTGCACTCGAGACCATCGAGGTGCGGGTCAAAAAGAAGTGTTGTTCACCGAGTCGGCTGGCATCAGCCGTTTATCTGTTGAAGAGTTCAGTTGTTGGAGGAATTATGTACGCAATCATTCGTACCGGCGGTAAACAGTATCAGGTTTCACCTGGCGAACGTGTCCGGGTTGAGAAACTTGCCGGCAATATTGGTGACACCATTGAATTGTCCGATGTTCTCCTCATTGCCGATGGAGAGGAGGTCAAGATTGGCCAGCCCGTTCTCGACGGGGCCAAGGTCATGGCCTGCATCATAGAGCAGGATAAGGCCAAAAAGGTTCTGATCTTCAAGAAGAGACGCCGTAAGGCCTATCGCGTAAAAACTGGTCATCGCCAGCCGTTTACCTCCCTTGAGATTAAGGAAATTTCCGCCTAATAGGGCTGAAAACGGTGTGGGCTGTGGGAAAAACAACTGGTGCGTGTGAACAACGGCATCAGAATTGAAACACACGAGGTGTTATTGTGGCACATAAAAAAGCGGGCGGTAGCTCGAAAAACGGTCGTGACAGTAACTCGCAACGGCGAGGGGTAAAAAAATTCGGCGGGCAGATTGTTCGGGCCGGCAATATCCTGGTCCGCCAGGTTGGCACCGTGATCCACCCCGGAAAGAATGTTGGCTGTGGGCGAGATTACACCCTCTTTGCCAAGATTGACGGCGTTGTGAAATACGAAGACTTTGGCCGTGACAGAAAACGGGTCAGCATCTACCCGGTTGAAGCCAAGGTAGAGATAGCAGCGTAAGGAGTCGTAACGGCGCTGCTATTACCGGGGTTGGCCCGGAAAGCAGAGTTTGTTTTGTAACGGCTCCTCAATAGTGTGTGCTCGCTGCTGCGTTTGCACTGTACTGTGCCGCAGCAGTCTCCGGCAGCAATCTTTTACTGGCGGCGACGATGGCGTTTATCGATGAAGCAAAGTTCTTTGTCAAAGCCGGCGACGGCGGCAATGGGTGTTTGAGTTTCCGACGGGAAAAATTTGTTCCCAAAGGCGGCCCCGACGGGGGTGATGGCGGCGATGGGGGCTCGGTCACAATCGAGGCCTCCCGCAAGCTTGCCTCTCTTCTTGACTTTCGTTTTAAATCCCACTTTATCGCGCAGAATGGTACCCCCGGCCGGGGCAAACGGATGTATGGCCGCAAGGGGGAGGATTTCACCCTGTACGTTCCCCTGGGTTCCATCCTCAAGGATGCGGAAACCGGTGAGGTTCTGGCTGAACTGCTGTACGAGGGCGATCGTTTTCTCGCAGCCCGTGGCGGCGAAGGCGGCAAGGGCAATGTTCATTTCGCCTCGGCCCAGAATCGGGCGCCCCGCATTGCCACTCCGGGCCAAGACGGCGAGGAGCACTGGCTGCGCATCGAGTTGAAACTGCTCGCGGATATCGGCCTGGTCGGCCTGCCCAATGCCGGGAAATCAACGCTGCTTTCCAAGCTGTCCGCCGCTAACCCCAAGGTGGCGCCCTATCCCTTCACCACCCTTGAGCCGCAGCTTGGCGTTATGCATCTTGCCAACTACGACGACTGCATCATTGCCGATATTCCTGGGCTGATTGAGGGCGCGCATACCGGAGCCGGGCTTGGCCACAAGTTTCTGCGCCATGTCGAACGCACCCACATCCTCCTCCATGTTATTGACGCCTCATCTGCCGATGAGCAGCCGCTTGAGGAATACCGCATCCTGGAGAATGAGTTGCGCGTTTATAACGAAGAGTTGATGGACCGGCAGCGCCTGGTGGTGCTTAATAAGATTGATCTGCTGGAAGACGATGAACGGCTTGCTGCCTTGCAGGAGCTGTTTTTCAAAGCGGAGGGGATCAAGCCGCTTTCGATTTCCGCGCTTACCGGGCAGGGACTCGCGCAGTTGCAGGAAGTGTTGGGCGAGATGCTGGAGATACGAAAGATGGCCTTGCAAAAAGCCCATCCTATTGTTGAAGATGAATAAGCAAAAAGTTGCGCCGCAACGCAGTAGATTGGTTTCTTTGCGACGCCGTTAAGAGAGGCGTGATGACCACAGCGATGGAGCATGACGAAGACCTGGCCCTGCGACGGAGGTTTCTGGACCGGGCCAAAAGGGTAGTGATCAAGGTGGGTAGCGCCGTGCTCACCACCGGAGAAGGCTTGAACCTCCCTGTTTTGGACAACCTGGCCAAGGAGATTTGCGCCCTGCGGCAGAGCGGACGGCAGGTGATTCTGGTCAGTTCCGGCGCCGTCGCGGCTGGCCGTGGGAAGATGGGACTTGGCGACCGAGTCTTGACCCTGCGGGAAAAACAGGCTGCTGCCGCCATCGGCCAGAGTAGCCTGATGCGCGCCTACGAGAAGATTTTCGAACAGTTGGGCCAGAAGGTTGCCCAGGTTCTTCTCACCCACGACGCCCTGTCCCATCGGGACCGGTATCTCAATGTCCGCAACACCCTCTTTACCCTGCTGGATTGGGGCCTGGTCCCCATCATCAACGAAAACGATACGGTTTCTGTCGAAGAGCTGCGTTTTGGCGACAACGACGCCTTGGGCGCCATGGTTACCAACCTCACCGAGGCGGATATTTTTGTCTGTCTGACCGATGTCTCCGGCCTTTTCTCCGCCAATCCCCTCACCCATCCCGAGGCCAGGCCGGTCCATACCGTGGCCAAGATCGACAGTACGGTGCAGGCCATGGTGGGCAAGGTGCAAAGCGGCGTGGGTACGGGCGGCATGGGGAGCAAGGTCAAGGCAGCCAAGATGGTGGCGGCGCGGGGCGGCTGTTGTTTCATCGGGCCGGGCCGTGAGCCGGATACCATCTCCCGGCTTTTTGCCGGGGAGCTGGTCGGCACCTTCTTTTTGCCCCAGGCGGAAAAATTGGCAAGCCGCAAGCACTGGATCGCCTATACCCTGCGGCCGCAAGGCTCTTTGGTTCTCGATGCCGGGGCCTGCAAGGCCGTGCTGCAAGGGGGGAAAAGTCTGCTTCCTTCGGGGATTATTGAGGTTCGGGGAAAATTCGGCATCGGGGCGCCGGTTCACTGTCTGAATGAACAGGGTGAGGCTCTTGCCGCCGGGCTGGTCAACTATGCCTCCGGCGATATCGACCGAATCAAGGGCGTGAAAACCAATCAGATCGAACAGGTACTGGAACGGGCCAAAGACAGTGACGAGGTTGTCCACCGCGATAATCTCGTGATTCTTTAATTGCAACGCTGGGAGAATCGGCGATGTCCATTCATGAAACTATCAAACAGATGGCAATGGCGGCCAAGAAGGCGTCCCGCAATATGGCAAATCTTTCCACCACGGCGAAGAACAATGTCCTGTTGAAGATGGCTGAGGCGCTTCTTGTCCAGAAGGCCTATATCCAGCAGGAGAATGCCCTTGATCTGGCCGCAGGCCGGGAAAAGGGATTGTCCGCCGCCATGCTCGACCGGCTGGCCCTCACCGACAAGGTGATCGACAGCATGGTCGGGGGCTTGCGTGAGGTTGCCGCTCTGCCTGATCCGGTAGGGGAAATCGACGAGATGGGCAAACAGCCTTCCGGCATTACCGTTGGCAGGATGCGCATCCCTCTGGGGGTTATCGGCATGATCTACGAGTCGCGGCCCAATGTGACCGTGGATGCGGCGGCGCTTTGCCTCAAGGCGGGCAACGCCATCCTCCTGCGGGGCGGCTCCGAGGCTATCCACTCCAACCTGGCCCTGGCCAAGGTGTTGCAGGAGGCCCTGGCAGCGGAACAGATCGAAGCTGCGGCTGTGCAGGTGATTCCGGTCACCGACCGCGAGGCGGTAACGGCCATGCTTGCCCTTGATGAGCAGATTGATTTGATCATTCCCAGGGGCGGCGAGGGCTTGATTCGTTTTGTGGCCGAGAATTCCCGCATCCCGGTGCTCAAGCATTACAAGGGCGTGTGTCATGTCTTTGTCGATGCGGGAGCGGACCTGGGCATGGCGGTGAACATCGTGATGAACGGCAAGGTGCAGCGGCCCGGGGTGTGCAATGCCCTGGAGGCTCTGCTGGTGCATAAGGATATCGCTGCTGAATTTTTGCCCAAGGTGTGGGATGAGTTGAAGAAGGCCGGGGTCGAGTTGCGCGGCTGTGCGCAGGCCAAGGCGATTCTCCCGGAGATCACCGCCGCCCTGCCCACGGATTACGGCATGGAGTTTCTCGACCTGATCCTGGCGGTGCGGGTGGTTGCCGATATGGATGCGGCCATGGACCATATTGTCCAGTACGGCTCCCAGCATACCGAAGTGATCATCACCAACAGCTATGCCAATGGGCAGCGGTTTCTCCGCGAGGTGGATGCCTCGGCGGTTATGATCAATGCCTCCACCCGGTTCACCGACGGCGGCCAGTTCGGCCTGGGTGCAGAGATCGGCATCAGCACCACCAAGCTGCACGCTTACGGTCCCATGGGCTTGAAAGAGCTGACCACCAGGAAGTTCATCGTCTACGGAGACGGCCAGGTTCGCGGTTAAGCAGGACTCCGGAGAGAGCAGGGTGGAACTTCCGCACAACCTCGGCACACGGGTCGGCATCTTGGGCGGCACCTTTGATCCGGTGCATAATGGCCATCTTGCTGTTGCCGAGGCGGTCCGACAGGCGCTGGCTCTTTCGAGTATCTTGTTTGTCCCCGCGTTTCTGCCGCCTCACAAGCTAACCTACGCCATCTCCGCCTTCCAGCACCGGGCTGCCATGCTGGACTTGGCGGTTGCCGACAACAGGCCCGGTTGTTTCGTTTCCCGTCTGGAGGCGGAACGCGAGGGGCCATCCTACAGCATTGACACCCTGCGCACTTTGGCTCATGGCTTTGGTAAGGACGTTCGCCTGTTTTTCATTATCGGCATGGATGCTTTTGCCGAGGTTTTTACCTGGAAAGAACAAGGGCAACTCCTCGATCATGCCAGTTTTGTGGTGGTAGGAAGACCGGATCACTGTAGGCAATCGTGCGGGCAGACCGTGGCGGCGAATTTCCCAGGCTATGCCTTTGTTGACGCCCTTGGGAGCTGGCAGGGAACGCCAGGCCAGGGCGCAATCCATCCAGTGGCTATGCCGCCGGTGAAGGTCTCTTCCACCGAGATCCGGGAAGCCGTCAGGCAGGGCAGGCCAATCGGTGATCTTGTTCCGGCGGCGGTGGCGGACTACATCGAAGTCCATGGGCTGTATCGGTAAAACGGCTCTCTCATAGCGCAGTTTTGGCAGATAAGACCGCTTCCTTCTCCGGTGTAGCCCTGGTCAGGGTGGTCAGGTAGCGGCCCCCTTTTTCAATCTGGTCGGCAATGCGTCGGACATCGCTCATCAGGTCGATGAGTGCCACCATCACCCCCACCGGCAGCAGGTTCTTGGTTCCGGCCTTGAGCAGGCTCGATTTGAGATGGTGGTACATCTCCTCGGTTTCCTTGAACAATGCGGCGCATTTCTCTGGCGCGTAGTCTTTTCGGGCCACATCGCTCATCTCCAGCAGTTTTACCACCTGTTGTTTGTACCCGCCTATTTCCTGGGCCAGGGCTGTATCCTCCACCGGGCGGCTATGCTGCTGCATCTGGGCGACCCGCAGGGATACGTCGGCAATCTCTCGGTAGTAGCTGGTTACCCGCAGGGCGTTGGGGAGCACATGGTCAAGCTCTTCCGGCAGGCTGCCCCGGCGGATCAGGCTGATGAAGTTGCCCACCTCGATCTCCAATTTGAGCAGGATGCGGCGGTCGGCTTCAAGCTGGAGGCTGGGGCCTGCCTCGCTGCTCATGGCGCCCTTGGCCATGCGGCGGGCGATGTTGCCGATCCGCTCAATCTCTCTGGCCAGGGCATGGAAGGCCAGCACCGGGGTGGCGGCGATGTTTTTGTCCAGATAGAGGGGCCGCGTCTCGTCTTCTTCGTGGGAGCGGAACCAGCTCTTGAGTTGTTTGACCAGGATCCGGGTAAACGGCCAGATCAGGCAGACCCCCAGGATGTTCACCGAGGTATGGAACAGGGCCAGCAGGATGGTGGCGTTGGCGGGAAGATGGAGAAGCTCCGGAAAGACCAGCAGGGCATGAAGGAGAAAGGGCAGCATGAATAGGGCCACGATGCCGGTGGCCAGGTTGAAGATGACATGGGCTGCCGCCACTCGTTTGGCATTGGGGGTTGCTCCCAGCGCGGCCAGGGCTGCCGTGGAGGTCGAACCGATGTTGGCGCCGATGACCATGGAGGCGCCGGAGTCCAGAGGGATAAGGCCACCGGCTGCGGCGGTGAGGGTGATGACCATGGTGGCGCTGGAAGATTGCATGATCACCGTGAGCAGGAGCCCGATGGCCAGGAAGGCGAGATGGCTTCCTATGCCGCCGCCCAGGATTGCAGGCATGCTGCTGAGCCCGCTCCCGGCAAATGTGGCCCGCAACAGGTCGATGCCGGTGAAAAAGACGCCGAAACCGGCCAGGGTCTCGCCCAGCGCCTCATAACGGTGGTTGCCTCGGTTGAGCCGCAGCATCATGCCAAGGCCGATGAGCGGCAGGGCCACGAGCTTTACCGCGCCTTGGAAATCGATCAGGCTCACCAGCCAGCCGATCATGGTATGGCCGATATTGCTGCCGTACACAAGGGTGATGGCCTGCATGAGGTCCATGAGTCCGGCATTGACAAAGCCGATGGTGGCCACGGTCACCGCGCCGGAGGATTGCACCAGGGAGGTGATCAGGGCGCCGGAGAGAATGCCCCGAAGCGGGGTGGAGGTGGAACGTTCCAGGATGGTGCGCAGGGTGCTGCCCGCAGCGATCTTGAGACCCTCGGTTATGAGCTGCATCCCGAGCAGGAAGAGGCCGATGCCCCCGATAAAACTGCCAAGGATGGAAAGGTTCATGGTGCAGGCTCCTTTTGTATTTTTGTTATCATACCTGGTGTCTGCGGGATAGGCAATTGCTTGATGATATTGAAAATATTTCCGGTAGATCGGCTGGCGGGATCGTAATGGAGTTTTTTAATTGGAGAGAGGGGGCGGCTTTCTGTATGATAAGAGCAGATATCTTGTTTGTCGTTGCGCCGCAAGGCCATGACAGTCATAAAAAAGAGAGGGCGACAACCATGCACCACCAGCGAAGCAGCGGCGTCCTTCTGCATCTTACCTCCCTGCCAGGGCCTTTTGGTATCGGAACCCTTGGCAAGTCCGCCTTCGAGTTCATCGATTTTTTACGGGCATCCGGGCAGACCCATTGGCAGATCCTGCCCTATGGCCCGGTGAGCTTCATTTTTGACAATTCGCCCTACATGAGTCTGTCCGCCTTTGCCGGCAACCCATTGCTCATCGATCCGGCGCAGCTTATGGGGGCAGGTTTTCTCCGGCGTGAGCAGGTGGAAATCTCGCACGATCTTTCCGAATACCTGGTCGATTTTGCCGCTGTCCTTGCCTTTAATGAGAAAATCCTGGAGCTTGCTTTTCTGGAGTTTCGGCTGGCCGGTGACTCGACGGCTTTCACGGCATTCTGTAACGCAATGCCCTGGCTTGACGACTATGCGCTTTTCATGGCGTTGCGGGAAGAATTTGAGGCTGCGCCATGGTTTTCGTGGCCCACAGACCTTGCCCGACGCAAGCCCGAGGCCCTTGCCCATTGGCGTAAAACCCTGGCGGAACGTATCCTTTTTCATGAATTTGTTCAGTTCTGCTTTTTTGCCCAATGGCAGATTTTTTGGGATTACGCCCACAGCCATGGCGTGAGGATAATCGGTGATATTCCTATCTATGTGGCCCTGGATAGCGCCGATGTTTGGGCGCACCAGGAATGCTTTGTCCTTGATCCCGAAACCGGGCAGCCAACCCATGTGGCGGGTGTGCCTCCTGATTATTTCAGCGAAACCGGGCAGCGCTGGGGAAATCCACTTTTCAAATGGGACGGCGATCAGGGGGGAATGAATGCGGCCCTGCTGGACTGGTGGGGGCAGCGGTTTCGTCATATCTGCCAGACGGTGGATGTCGTCCGCATCGATCATTTCCGCGGTTTTGAAGCATACTGGCAGATCCCGGCCGCCGAGAAGACCGCAGTCAATGGGAAATGGGTCAAGGGGCCAGGGCTGGCATTTTTTTCCGAGATGAAAAAGCATCTGGGCGAGCTGCCGATCATCGCCGAGGATCTGGGGGTTATTACGCCGGAGGTAGAGCTGTTGCGCGATACTTTTGGTTTTCCGGGGATGAAGGTGCTCCAGTTTGCCTTTGACTCTGACGAGCATAACGCTTATCTGCCGCACAACTACAGCACGGTAAACTGCGTGGTCTATACCGGCACCCATGACAACGATACGACCCTGGGCTGGTACTTCAGTAATACGGTTATGCAGGCCAGCAAGGCCAAGGCCTTGCGTTATGCCCATAGTCAGCCGGGCAGCCCCATTCATTGGGATTTTATCCGCATGGCCTATGGTTCGATTGCGGATTTGGTTATTGTGCCGCTCCAGGATGTTCTGGGGTTTGGCGGCGATTGCCGGATGAACATTCCCGGAACCTCGCAGGGAAATTGGCGCTGGCGTTGCGTGGCCAGATTCTTGAATGATGAGACGGCACGGGCGCTGCGGGATGAGGTGGTGTTTTATAACCGGTTGCCGATCCCTCCTGCTGCTTTTTGCGAAAGGGAGAAATGAGATGAAGGTTCTGTCCTTGAGCGGGAGTCCCAGAAAAAAGGGTAATACCGAGACCCTGCTCCGCGCTGTGCTGAAAGGGGTTGAGGCGGCGGGTGGCGAGGTCGAATTGCTTCGCCTCTATGATCTGCGGATTCAGCCGTGTATCGGCTGCGGCGGCTGCGATAAGACCGGGGAATGCGTACTGGAAGACGACATGCAGGAGCTGTATCCGAAAATCCTCGCCTCCCAGCGGGTGATCCTTGCCTCCCCCATCTATTTTTACGGAATCACCGCCCAGGCCAAGGCCTTTGTTGATCGTTGCCAAGCCCTGTGGAACAGGAAACGGCTACAGAAGGAAAAAGGCGAGTGGCGCAAGGACCCCAGTCGCAAGGGTTTTTTGGTGGCGGTGGCCGCCACCCACGGGGAAAAGGTGTTCGACGGAGCGATTCTCACCGCCAAGTATGCCTTTGACGCCATGGGCCTGGAGTACGGCGGGGAGTTTGTGGTCAAGGGCATGGAGAGCCGCGGGGATATGGCGAAGGATGAAGCCACCCTGGCGCGGGCGGAACAGGCGGGCAGAAAATTTATGGATTGAAACAGGATGGTTGCGAGGTTTTTTCCCTGTGGGCTGAGCCAGGGAGAGGAATAAAAGATTGACAAACTCCCTTCCATCATTTAATAAATGGCGCACAGTATGGCCCCTTCGTCTAGTGGTCTAGGACGCTGGCCTCTCACGCCGGTAACACGGGTTCGAGTCCCGTAGGGGTCACCAAGTGAGAAATATAGGAGTTACGTCAATCGACGTAACTCCTTTTTTCGTTTTGGGGTTCTGAAACCGTCTTGGAAGCAGGCGGTGAAATACAAACAATCGCTTGCGGCAAGGTGGTCGGTCCGTATCATGCGGAGGACGTATCCTCTGTGGGGGCGGTGTAGTTGCCGATGGCCGTGCCGATCTCCGTGCCCTTGGTCATGGTGCCGATGGAGTTGGCAAATTCGGTAAAGGAGGTGATTCCGGCTTTGCTTGCCTCGGCAGGGTTGCCAAGCTCACTGAATTTGGCCATGAAATCGCTCAGGTTGGTAAGCTTCTGGTTGATAACTTCCTGGCGGTTGCCGCTGTATTCAGCATCGACAATGGCGGCCGTGGCGTTCAGGTAGCCGCGGCCCAGTTCCTGGCTGGAGTTAAAGGCCGTGGCGGCCTGGGAGGCGAATTTTGCAAAAATGGCGGAGTTGCCCAGGCTGCTGACCGACTCGGCGATTGAGCCGTAGCGCTGTAGATCCTCGCTGCCCATTGTGCCGGTGGCCGTAGCAATATCGGCAATGGCCGCTCCGGAAATGTCGCGACCGAAGCTCTGGACGATCTTGGAAAAGCCGCTCACAGCTGTTTCGTTACCGGTGGCCTTGAGGCGCTGATAGGTTGTGCCGATGTTTTTGGAGGCAGCGGAGACGAGCACCGAGTCCGACTTGGCTTGGATAATGTCTGCCAGCTGGGGGGAGGAACTGCTCTGGCTTTTGAAGAGGTCGCTCACTGCGGCTTTGTTGGTGATGCTTTTGGCGGCGGCGGAGAGGAGCACCGAGTCCGACTTGGCCTGGATAATGTCCTCTACCTGGGGGGAGGAACCGATCTGGCTGTCGGTGGTAGACTGGATATTGAGGATTGTTTTGAGGCCGGAAAGGCCGAGGTTGTTGATGGATATCATTTGCATGACCTCCTTTTTATAAATTATGGGCACTGAGAGTGCAAATGTCAATGTGGAAAATGGGGGATACTGCTCTGGCAGGGGTGAAGCCGGGCTGTTAGAGAATCTCTTTGCGGAGTCTGGTGTGCAGATAGAGGCTCTCCAACTTTTCCCTGGCCCACGGGGTCTTGCGCAGGAATTTGAGGCTCGATTTGATGCTGGGATCCTTGGTAAAGCAGTTGATCGCGATCTTCTCCCCCAGCTTTTCCCAGCCGTAGTGTTCCACCAGTCGGGTGAGGACCATCTCCAGGGTGATGCCGTGCAGCGGGTTGCTTGTCTGGGTTGTGCTCATGGGGTGTCCTTTGCTTGTATGTCGTACGTCCGGGTCAGGAGTGCAAGGGCTCGTTTATCGTGTAGTCTTTCCTTTTCAACGACCCAAGGAACTTCGGTTCATAATACGTCGGTTTGCTTCTTTTTGCCACAGAGAGACGGAGAAACTGTGTTTCGTGATGCCTTGCCGAAAGTCGGCACCAGAGAAGCGGAACAACATGTCTCCGTCATCGACCTTACGGCGGAGCGCTCGATGATCGCTGTTCGGTGGATTTGTTGATGATCGATTCGGATTTTTTTGTAGAGGAATAATCTGAAAGAGACTTCAACGGCTGAAACGTGATAAGGTGGTCAGGAATCGGGGCGCCACAGAGAAGATGCCTGCGGGGCAGCTTCCAGATCAGGGGATATCACCTTTTTTGGGTACAGAAAAATTAAGGAGTGCTGCGATGTATTTTGGCTACTGGCTGATTCTTGGCGTCGTCCTGATCGTTCTGGAAATAGTGATCCCCTCCTTTGTCGTGATCTGGTTCGGCATTGCCGCCCTGCTCACCGGCATTGCCGCCTCCTGGATAACCGACCTCACCGCGCAGACCGCCATCTTCGTTGTCCTTTCCGCGCTCTCCTTTGCCATCGGCTGGTTTGGTTTTTTGAAAAACGCGAAAGCACGCTCCCAGGCGGGGCAGGGCAAGGAGTCGGTGTTTGGCGAATCCGGCATCGTCTCCGTGGTCAAGCCGGGGGATTTCCCTGCGGGCAAGGTCCGGTTTTCCGTGGCGGTGCTGGGGTCCGACGAGTGGGAATTCACCGCCGATGAAATCCTGGCCGTGGGCGACCGTTGTGTGATCGTGGATGTGTTGGGGTCGAAACTTAAGGTGCGCAAGGCGTAGTGTATTCACCGTTTCTTGAACAGAAAAAGGAGAAATCATGCCCATCTTCACCGTTTTTGTTTTTGTTCTGCTGGCGCTGGTCGTCATCACCATCGTGGCCGGGGTCAAGATGGTTCCCCAGGGCCATGAATTTGTGGTGCAGCGGTTGGGAAAATACCACCAGACCCTCAAGCCTGGGCTCAACATCATCATCCCCTACATCGATCAGGTTGCCTACCGGGTGATGACCATGGACGAGCCCCTGGACATCGAACGCCAGGAGGCGATCACCGCCGACAATGCGGTAATCTGGTGCAATGCCATTGCCTTCATCAAGGTGCTTTCCCCGGAAAAGGCCATGTACGGCATCTCCGATTACAAGTACGCCATCCGCAACCTGGTCATGACCAACCTGCGCGCCATCATCGGCAACATGACCTTGAACGACGCCCTCTCTTCCCGGGATAAAATCAAAGCGCTGCTCAAGAGCCAGATCAGCGACGATGTGGTGGATTGGGGGTTGGTGGTCAAGTCCGTGGAGATCCAGGACATCCGCCCCTCGGACACCATGCAGGAAGCGATGGAAAAGCAGGCGGGCGCGGCCCGGCTGAAGGCGGCGGCGATTCTGGCGGCGGAAGGGGAAAAGCAGGCGATGATCCAGCGGGCGGAAGGCACCCTGGAGGCGGCCCGCATGGAGGCCGAGGCCCAGATCATCCTGGCCGACGCCTCTGCCAAGGCCATCAAGGATATTGCCGACGCAGTGGGGGTTAACGACCTGCCGGCCATGTTCCTCCTGGGCAACCGTTACATCGAAGGGATGCGCAAATTGGCCGAATCCTCCAACGCCAAGATGATGGTGCTACCGGCGGATATCATGGCGGCGGTGGGCGGGCTTATTAATCGAAAACAGGGGTAGGGCGAAGTTCGGTAAGTGAGAGAAGGGGACAAGCAATTAAGTGCATCCCCTTGATATTCTCACGCGGAAAATTTACTCGCTGCGCTCCTAAATTTCCGGTGAGCAAAGCGTTAGCACATAAGGAATGTCATGAGAGATGTAGGCTTAATGGGAGAGAGTACATTTAGTTTGTGGTGTGCTGATGCCGGCTTAATCCCAAATGGTTCTCAAGTTGACAAAACAGGATGGGATTTCTTTGTAGAGTTTCCTTTTAATTCGAGTGAAAACCCAGACGAAATTCATAACTCAGCTATCGAATGTAAGGTTCAAATAAAATCAACAGATAAAAATGAAAGAAAACTTTCGATAACATTATCCAATTTAAGGCGGTTGATTACTGCTCAAATGCCAGCTTTTTTCGTTTTTATAGAATTCGACGGTGCAAATTCTGCGCAAAGAGCATTTGTAGTGCATGTAGATAACGATCTTATATCAAAGACTTTAAAAAGACTGCATGAAATTGAGCAAAGCGATAAAGCTAACAACTACAACAAGCGAAAAATGACGATTCATTATGATGACACTCATGTAATGCAACGTCTTGAGGGTGAATGCTTAAAGAATATTTTATTCAGCCATATTGGAATCAATATGGCTGAATATATAGCAAAAAAAAAGGCGCACCTCGAATCAACTGGATTTGAAGATGGTTTTGCTCAGATGAGCTTCACGACAGAGGGCGAAGATAATCTGAAAAAACTCATTGATGTGTCAATAGGCGTAGAAAAATCGGTAGATATCGCCAAATTCAGAGGAACCAAAACTAGATTCGGTATTGCTGGCAAGTCTCCGTTTGTTGATTCTAAAGACGGAAGATTGGAGATGCCTAACTTAAAGCCAAACGCTACAGGACTAATAAGGTTCAAAGAAGATAAATTGTCACCGGGGCTTTCTTTCAAATCTCGTCTATATATTTCACCTTTCAACGCTATGGTGCCTGAAAAGCTATGGAAAATGAGAGTTGAAGGTGATTTTTTTGATTTTAAGTTTAACCCTTACACTGGTTCTGCAGATTATTCTTTTTCCTTTGGCGAGGGCGTTCGTCTAGAAATAAGAATGTTTCGTGATGCGATTAAACTTCTTTCTTTACTTCGCTCTTCTTCAAAGAAGATTTTTGCAGAATTAATATTTGAAGGTTTTCCGAAATTGGAATTCCAAGTTGGGTGCTCAGATGACAATTTCGACTTTTCAAAAGAATTAAATGCCTTGGAGTCCGCAGTTAAAATTCTTTCAGAGTTTGACACAACAGAGATTATAGATACATCATTTGAAGAAATTTCGAGGTATTCGACGGAAATATGCCAGATGGAAGGCATATTTGGATCATCACCGGTCCTATTTAAAGTCGAGTTTGGTGTCGATGGTGATGGATTTGATCCAACCAAAGATACGGTTTGCATCTTCTTGGTAACTGCACCTATTGGAAGTCACATTTTCGGTATTATTCTTGTTTTTATAGGAGCTGTAGAGAAAATTGAAAATGGGCAATTTGGCCTAATAACTAAAGATGTTGTTATTGAGAAAAAAATAATTTCAGAGAAAGACGATTCAATCAGAAATGAAGATCTAGTGGCAGCAATAGAAGAAGTAGAAAAAAAATATGAGCGTGATTATTCAGTTGTCACGATGTTTGATAAAAGACACTGACAAAACGCTTTGCTCGGGAGCCATGGGATCGGGTTAGAGTTTCGAAAGGAAGCTTGCCGGGGTCAGGTCTTGAAAAGTGAATTTTGCCAGAACGCTCCAAGGAAAATGGCTTTACAACAGAAACATTATTACCTATATTATTGTTAATAGTGTGATTGAAGGTGCTGTAAAGAATACCAAGGAGGCAAGACATGTCGAATCTATCTGCCAATGATCTGAAAATAAAAGGTGTTTCCGCCATTGAGGCCGTGCTTGCCCATCGTCAGGAAGCAGTCATTTCTGTTCGGGGCAAGGAGCGATTCGTGGTGATGGAGATGGAGCATTACCATTACCTGAGAGAGTGTGAGCTGGAAGCCGCCCTTGCGCAGACCCGTGCAGACATCGCCGAAGGGCGTTTTGTCAAGGAAAGCGCCGAAGACCATCTGGCCCGTCTCAAGGCTGCTCAAGGATGAGTTGGTCGCTGGTTTTTACTGAACAGTATGAAAAACGTGCCCTGCGATTTCTGAAATGTCATCCCGATCTGGAAAAACAGTATCTGAAAACACTGCAACTGCTGGCGGCCAATCCGTTTCATCCTTCACTTCGCCTGCACCAGTTGTCCGGGCGGCTCTCTGGTTTACATTCAGTTTCAATCAATCTTTCCTGTCGAATCACTCTTGAGTTTCTGATTCAGGAGCAGGAGATCATCCCGGTAAACGTGGGCGATCACGATTCAGTATATTGAGGAACTGTCGAGGGCAGATCTTGAGAAGAGGGTTTGGCCAGTAAAAACCGGGACAAGCCTATCCTCCTGCCAAAGAAAAAAAGGCAGGCTATTTTTTAAAAGCTGCCAATCCCAAGAGCTGAATCATGAACAAAAAGCTCATCATAGCCGTCATCGTTCTGCTGGTCGGCATCGCCGCCTGGCTCCTCTACTACTTCAGCGACAAACAGGTGATCAAGCGCAAGTTCACCGCCATTGCGGTCTCGCTTTCCAAGGAGGGGGAGGAAACCCCGGTGATGATCGCCCTCAAGATGAGGCCGGTGAAGGATTTCATCGCCCCGGCCTGCGAGGTTACGGTGCCGGAGCGTGACTACCATGAGATTCTGGAGCCAGGGCTGGTCATCCACTACCTCATCTTGTACCGCTCCCGTCAGGCCAACTTGCACGTGGCCCTGGAGGAAATCCTGGTCGAGATCCCGAGCAAGGAGAGGGCGGAGGTCAGCGCTTTGGTCCATGTCACCGCAAATTATAACCAGCCGGACTTCTTTGATGAAACCCATCGGGTGGCGTTTTTCCTGGAAAAGCAGGAAAAGAACTGGTTTGTCCGCAAAGCCACCCTGCCCGACGCTCTGGTGCGCAGATAACAGCCTGCAGCGGTTTCTTGATCGTTTCCCGATTCTCCCCATCCGATACACATACACAACAGTTGCCGGACTTCCGGCCGCTCTGGGCCTTTCCGCAATGCATTGCAAGCGAAGGGGGCGGCGTCTTGCATGAGAATGGCAACGGGGACGGTGTCCGATATTTCGCATACACTATGGTTGGTTTTAAGCAACTGTATGTGAAAATATTTGGCTTAATATTGGAAATATGCTACCTTAAATAAAAAAGGTGGCTACATGGTAAACGAAGAATTTTTCCATCAACTCGGGCTCCTGTATCGCAAGCGGCGAATTGAGCTGAAAATCAAGCTGCTGACTTTGGCGACCAGATGCGCCATTTCCGTTGACACCATGCGGGCAATAGAGCGCGGGAGCGAGAAGGTGAAGATCGGCTCCTGGCTCGCGGTGGCCGAGGCCCTTGGCCTTGCGGAAGCATGGAAAAACTTGCTTGCCGAACCGGTTGACCCGTTTGCCGAATATGACCGCAAACAAGATCTTGAAGAAAGAATCCTGAAAAAGCGGGTCCGGTCATGAAAAGCACTGACGCAATATCCATGCACGTTTCCGCTATCATGCCTGACGGAGATGTCGTGTATGTGGGGCGGCTTTTGTCGCGCAATCTCTCCTCTCCGGACAAAAAAGAAGGTTTTTTCAAGTACGACGACGCCTACCTCCTGCGACACAACGCCTATCCGCTCGACCCGATTCATCTCCCGCTTCTTCCTGAAACTTTTGAAGCCCACCGAGGGGAATCAGGGGTTCACGCTGTTTTTGAAGACTCCCTGCCCGATGCCTGGGGCAGAACCATCCTTGCAAAACGAGCAGGTCTTGATAAGTCCCGTTTCACTGCGGCGCACCTTCTGGCCGCCATGAAGGGATCTGGGCTGGGCCGTCTGCTCTATGCGGAAAAGCACCCCTCAAAGGTTCGGAGTGAAGATCACAGTATCGACTTCAACCGGATCAGCAAGGCGATTCAAGAGGCTGCGGTTTTTGAAGGGAACATCGATGCTGAGAACAAGGCGTTGAAACATCTGCTCGCCTGCGGCAGTTCCGCCGGGGGAGCACGGCCCAAGGTGCTGGTGCGCATGGACAATCACCTCTGGCTCGCCAAATTCTCCAGCATCCGGGATCTCTCCCCCTCTCTTTGGGTTTCCCTTGAGCAGGCGGGAATGCTGTTGGCGCGAGAGGCCGGGCTCAACATCCCCGAGTTGAAGCGCCTCGCTGTGGGGGGTAGGGAGATTCTGCTCGTAAAACGGTTTGATGTTACAGCGGCAGGCGGGCGGAATGCGATTGTGAGCATGCGCACCATGACCGGCGAGGAAAATCCGTACCTCTCGTCGTATTCGGCCATGGCGGATGTTGTCCGGCGCATTTCCTGCCGGCCGGAGGTGGATCTGGACAGCCTCTTCCGGTGGATGGTAATCAATGTCCTGCTCCAAAACACGGACGATCATCTGCAAAATTTTTCAATGCTCCACACGAACAAAGGCTGGGAACTGTCGCCGGGATACGATATCACCCCCAATATTTATCAGGAGCGCCATATCCTGCAAATCAACGGGACGGATGGCCCCTTCTCCCGCGAGGATATGCTGCATGAGGGGCGGCGGTTTGGCTTGTCGGCTCAAAGGTGTCGCCGCTTGTTTGAGGAAATTTACGCCGGTCTTTCGGGATGGGAGGATATTTTTGAAGAATGCGGGGTTCCCTGGGGGCATACCCAGAGATTGCGGGAAAGCCTTAAGCAAAAACGGAAATTGGTAGGCGGGGCGAGTTAACCTTCTGTTCCGGCGAGGTTTTGGATTAGGATTTTTCTGCGTTTATTTGTAAAAATTTCTTATTTTACGTGCGCGCTTACAGTTCTATTGCCACCATCTGCAACCCAGGCGCAACCAGAAGAAAAAAAGGGTTTCCATGAATCATGGAAACCCTTGCTATATTTTGGCTGGGGGACAGGGATTCGAACCCCGATAGGCAGAGTCAGAGTCTGCAGTCCTACCGTTAGACGATCCCCCATTAGGTGCCGGGCAAAGAACCGTCGAAAAATAGAGGAACAGGCCGATTATGTCAAGGGGAATTGTGGCCTGCCTCTAGCTTTTTCAGGAAATCACAAAGCCGGCGTAGCCGACCACCTGGTTGGTGTCGCCGCTGGCCTCGCCTGAATCGGTATAGCGGACGAGCCGGGCCTGGGTTGCCCCCAGGCGGAGGGCGGCGATGAGGGCGATGGTGGCCGGTATGATGCCGCACATGGTGATCCGGTTGCCCAGCACCGTATTGTACAACCCCTCTGGGTCCAGGGCTTTGATCTGCTGCATGGCCAGGGAATCCTTTGCCGTGGCCGACTCTCGGGATTCGTAATGGGTCATATCCGAGCTGGCCACGATGAGGACGGGCTTACCGTATTGCTCGATGGCGGCGGCGAGGGCTTCCCCGACAATCTGGCAGGTCTTGAAGGAAAGATGGGAGATCACCATGGGGGTCAGGGTCATGTCTGGCCGGAGATACTGGAGGAACGGCACTTGGACCTCCAGGGAATGTTCAAACCGGTGGGCCAGGGTATCTGCTGTGATCAGGTCTGTCTGGGCTAGGAGGCGGTGGGCAAGAACCGTGTTGATCGGTACCTCGCCCAGGGGCATGCTCCAGGCCCCTTTATCCATCAGGGCCACCGGCGCACCGTAGCCGTGATGATTGGGGCCCATGACCACGATATCCTGGGGAATCTCCACCGCGGCAAAGGTTTCCCCGGCCACGGCTCCGGAGTAAATATACCCGGCATGGGGCGAGACCACGGCCAGGGCCTTTTGCTTGGTAGTGGCGGCAGGGATGAGGCCGTCGAGGGCGTGTTTGAGGGTGGTGGGGTCTCCGGGATAAAACTGATGGGCAACCGCAGGTTCTCGCTTCATGGCAGACCTCCAGGCGCAACTGAGGGAAACAGGGGGGAACGTGTTTTTCCATTATAGCTCAGAACGTGGGAGCGAAGCAAAGAGATATATGAGCTTCTTGTGAAAGCCGTCACCCCGGCGAAGGCCGGGGTCCAGGTTTGATCCAGTCCGGCCCCACTGGATTCCGGCCTTCGCCGGAATGACGGCAACTGCAAGGCGATTATGGGAGTTTAACCTGCCAGGCGGTGCCGGTGGGGCCATCCTTCAGCTCAATGCCCTGGGTCAAAAGCTGGTCGCGAATCTCATCGGCCCGAGTCCAGTTCTTTGCTTCCCTGGCGGCGGTTCTTTCCGCGATACCCTTTTCGATCTCTTCCGGGGTTACGGAGAGGGTCTTGAGGATTTTTTCCTGCTCTTTTTGTATGTACAGCACCGGCTCTTCGCTGAGCAACCCCAGGGTGTTGGCCATTTCCCTGGTGGTCTTGGCGCCGTCTTTGAGCAGTTGCAGATCCAGGCTTGCCGGTTTGCCCGGCAGATGCTGGCGGATCTTGTTGAGGATCTTCACCCCTTCGAAAAGATGCCCCAGGGCCTGGGCCGAATTGAAGTCATTGTCCATGGCCTTGAGGAAACGCTCGGCCAGGGTCTCGATCTTCTCCCGGTCCGGTTTGGAGATGGCGCTGGCTGCCTGGTCGTTGCCGGTGGCGGGCAGTTGCTCGATCTCCGCCAGGCAGGTATACAACCGGTTGAGCCCGGCCACCGCATCGAGTAGGGCTGTTTCCGAGTAGTCCAGCGGGCTGCGGTAGTGGGTGGAAAAGATGAAAAGCCGCAAGGCCTCCGGGGGGAATTTGGCGAGAACCTCCCGGATGGTGAGGAAGTTGCCCAGGGACTTGGACATCTTTTCGTCTTTGATCGTAACAAAGCCGTGGTGTACCCAGTACTTGACGAACTCTTCCCCGGTGGCGCCTTCGCTTTGGGCCATTTCGTTTTCATGGTGGGGAAAGACCAGGTCTTTGCCGCCGCCGTGGATGTCAAAGGAGTTGCCCAGGTATTTGCGGCTCATGGCCGAGCATTCGATGTGCCAGCCGGGTCGGCCGGGGCCCCAGGGGCTTTCCCAGGTGGGTTCCCCCGGTTTGCTCCCTTTCCAGAGGGCGAAATCCATGGGGTGCTCTTTTTTCTCGTTCACCGAGACGCGGGCACCGGCCTGCATATCTTCCAGGTTGCGGCCGGAAAGGGAGCCGTAGCCTCCGAACCCGGTCACCCGGAAGTAGACATCGGTGTCCACCTGGTAGGCGAGACCCTTGCGGACGAGATCTTCGACCAGCTCGATTATTTCCGGCAGATGCTCGGTGGCCTTCGGCTCGATGGTGGGGGGGAGAACGTTAAGGCTGGCCATGTCTTCGTGGAACATGGCGATGAAGCGGCTGGAAAGCTCTTCGCAGGTGGTGTTTTGTTCCTGGGCTCGTTTGATGATCTTGTCGTCGATGTCGGTGAAGTTGCGGATAAAGGTGACATCGTAGCCCCGGTAACGGAGATAACGGACGATCATATCGAAAACCAGGGCTGACCTGGCATGGCCGATATGGCAGTAGTCGTAGGCAGTGATGCCGCAGACGTAGAGCTTGACCTTGCCCTCTTCAAGGGTGACAAGGGGGGATTTTTGGCCGGTTTTGGTGTTGTAGATCTCGATACTCATGGTCTGTTCCAGCGAATTGATATGTGCGATAGGAAAAGCTGGGGACAGGAAAGGGGCTGACAATCACCCGCTCTGTGTCCGCTTGCTTCTGCCGTATTCCGGGTAGTTGCCGGTGTTGCTCTGCATTTTCATAAAGGAGTGATCCCCTTTATGAAAAGATATGTTATATACCCGTTTCTAGGAAAGAGAGCAAGCCTTGTTGTGTGCATATGCAAATATCAAAACAGGTGCTTGCCCCAGGCGGCACAGCGATCAAGGAGTTTTGGCCATGGACATAATCGAGCAACGCAGCCTTGCAAATAATATGACCTTAACCGTGTATGACCAGTCCAAAAAGATGGCCGGAGACCGGTGGCTGATCAAGATTATCTGCGAGGCGGAGCTGCCGGTTGACGAGGCGTTTTTCTCTCGGAGGTCGGAATCGGATCTTGCCTTGCAGGCAGAGGTTCGCGAGGTCATGGCCGGATCGGTAAAGTTTTCCGCCACCAAGGAGAGGACTTTTATTGCCGAGACCGAACGGGCTACGCTGGTGGAACTCATGGTGGCTGATATCTTGACCAACATGGTTACCTATATGAACAAGCCGGAATTTCCGGAAAAGCTTTTTGCCCGCAAATATGAAGAGATCAGGTTGGCCTGCTCCACGGCCAGGCATTACCGGAGTCTACCGGATAAAGACCGTGATGGGGACGACGATGTGGGGCCGGCGGATTTCTCCGCCTGTTTTAAAGACTAGGAATAGGGCGTCAAGGCAGGGCTGCTGTTCATGTTTTATTCTTGACAAACTCCCCTGATCACATAATATTCGGGACTTTAGGTTGCCGGGAATCCGGGGTATTTGAGGTTTTTCTTGGTCTGTATCATCCGCGCTCTATCAATTTGCCAAGGTTTGCAGATGGCTTTGGCCGCTTTTCTTATACATAAGGAGAAACAATGAAAGTTCTGATCAGTGACAACCTGTCGCCCATTGGTGTTCAGATTCTCGAGGAGGCTGGGCTTGAGGTTGATGTGAAAACAGGCCTTTCCCCGGATGAGCTTAAAGCCATAATCCCTGAATACGATGGCCTGGTAATCCGCAGCGCCTCCAAGGTTACCGAGGAGATCATCGAAGCGGCGGAGAAGCTGAAGGTCGTTGGCCGCGCCGGTATCGGTCTGGATAATGTCAATATCCCCGCGGCAAGCAAGAAGGGGATCATCGTGATGAACGCCCCGGACGGCAACGCCACCACCGCTGCGGAACACGCCATTGCCATGATGATGTCGCTGACCAGAAACATCCCCCAAGCCACCGCCTCCATGAAGGAAGGCAAGTGGGAGAAGAAAAAATTCGGTGGCCGGGAAGTAACCGGGAAAACCGTGGGTATTGTCGGGATCGGTCGGATCGGCAGCATCTTTGCCGATCGGGCCCAGGGGTTGAAGATGAAGGTTATCGCCTTTGATCCCCATATGCCCAAGGAGTTGGTCGAGAAGATCGGCGTGGAGCTGGTGAGCCTCGATGAGCTGTGCAAGCGGGCTGATTTCATCTCCGTGCATGTGCCGCTCACCAAGGAAACCAAGCATCTGCTCTCCACCGAGCAATTCAAGATGATGAAGAAAGAGTGTGTTTTCCTCGATTGTGCACGGGGTGGGGTGGTTGATGAAGAGGCTTTGTACCATGCCCTGAAGGATGGGGAAATTCGTGGCGCTGGGCTGGATGTTTTTGAGGTGGAGCCCACCACCAAGGAAAATTGCAAATTGTTGAGCCTGGATAATTTTGTGTGCACCCCGCATCTGGGCGCCTCCACGGCGGAGGCCCAGGAAAATGTCGCCGTTGCCATTGCCGAACAGATGGCGGACTATCTGCTCCGCGGCACCATCACCAATGCGGTCAACGTGCCCTCCGTGAGTGCGGATGTTCTTTCCCAGGTCGGCCCCTATATCACCCTGGCCGAGATGCTTGGCTCTTTCCACATGCAGATTGCCAAGGGCGGAGTGGAAGAGGTCAATATCGAGTTTTGCGGCGATCTCTCCGAGATGATCACCAGCCCCATCACCGTTGCCTTCCTGAAAGGACTGTTTACCCCGATCCTCAAAGACGCGGTAAATTACGTAAACGCGCCGATTATCGCCCAGGAGAGGGGCATTCGGGTGGTTGAGGCAAAAACCAGCAAGAGCGACGATTTCCTCAACCTGGTTACCATCCGGGTGAAAACCACCGAGGGCGAAAACGTCCTGGCCGGAACGGTGTTCGGTAAAAATGAGCCGCGCCTGGTTCGCCTCAACGGCTTCCGCATGGAGGCCCTGCCTGCCGGGCCCATGCTTTTTGTGCAGAACAACGATGTCCCTGGGGTGATCGGCCTGCTTGGCACCACGCTGGGCAGCGAGGGGGTGAACATTGCCAGGATGACCGTTGGTAAGCAGCGGGAAGGGGATATGAACCTCAACGTGATCCTGCTCAACACCGATGATCTGGTTCCCAAGTCTCTGCTGGAGAAGGTTCGTTCGTTGCCGAATATCAATGAAGCCATGGTTCTTGAGTTGCCTGAGTTGGTGAATGTCTAGCGGTTTGTTTTCTCCTTCTGCCCATTGGGATAGCCCATGACCGAAAACGAGAAAAATGAAAAAGGGTGCTGCCCCGAGGGATATATCCGGAAAGGCGGCACCTGCGTGTTGCCGGAGGTAACCTTCACCACCCTGATCATGTCGTTGAATACCTCGGCACTCTTTCATCTGGGGGAGATGCAGGATCCGGAAACCGGCCAGACCGGCAACGATCTTGTTTTGGCCAAGCATACCATCAGCACCTTGCAGTTGCTGAAGGACAAAACCAAGGGGAACTTGATCGACAAGGAGGAGGAACTTCTTGGTCATGTGCTTGCCGACTTGAAGATGCGGTATGTGAAGGCCAGCGGCTGACCTCTTTCGCGCACTCGAATAACATATGATCGCCTGGTTTTCAATCTGCTGAAATCAGGCGATTTTCTTTTGTGTCTTCGGACACAGGGGGAATAAGCATTTGCTGAACAAAGAAATCGGCAGCCCAATGGAGCTTATCTGCGAGGCTCCGGCAAAAATAAATCTCTATCTTGCCATCAAGGGCAAACGGGCGGATGGGTACCACGACCTTGAAACCAGGATGGTCAAAATCACCCTGGCCGATCGGCTCTATCTGACAAGGCGAGATTCCGGCATCACCGTGGATTGCCCGGCAAGCGACCTGCCCACCGGCGAAGGCAATCTTGTCCATCGGGCCGCAAAAAGTTTCTTCACGGCCCTGGGCACAGGCGGGGGTGTGCATATTGTCCTTGAGAAAAAAGTGCCGATTGCCGCAGGGTTGGGAGGGGGAAGCAGTGATGCTGCCGCCGTACTGCGGGGGCTGAACACGCTCTATGGTTCCCCGTTTTCCACCGGGCAGCTTGTGGATCTGGCGCGGCCCTTGGGCGCCGACGTGCCTTTTTTTGTCGCTGAATGTACCGCTGCCTGGGCCACCGGGATTGGGGATGAAATCCAGGCCGAGGATATTTCCCCTTCCGGCTGGATCGTTTTGGTAAACCCTGGATTTCCCGTGTCCACCAAGTGGGTGTATGAGAATTTTACGTTGACAACGGGTGGCAATCCATATATCTTAGGCCGCGACTTCGTGCATGGTAATAATGCATGTGTCGGGCCGGGGAATCTTCCTTTATATAACGAGTTAGAGGCCGTGACCATCCGAAAATATCCGGAACTCGGCCGCATCAAAGATGAGCTTCTGGCTGATGGTGCCCACGGGACATTGATGTCCGGCAGCGGCCCCACAGTGTTTGGTCTTTTTGAGGACGAGGCGCAGGCGCAAAAGAGTGTTGCTCGATTCGCCCAGCGGTTCCCCCGGAATGTCTTTCTTGCCCGACCACTGAGCACATAGGCAAAGCTTTAAGGCATTGGGGCGTCGTCAAGCGGTAAGACATCAGCCTTTGACGCTGACATTCGCAGGTTCGAATCCTGCCGCCCCAGCCATTTCATATCCGTTGGCGCGCAAGGCTTGCGGCGGCAATGCGAAGCGACGGAAATTAAGATAACCAGAATTTCAGGCAATAAAATGAAAGATATGAAGATCTTTGCCGGTAACGCGAATCCAGCCCTGGCTAATGATATTTGCAATTATATCGGGGTCCCCCTGTCCAAGGCGGAAGTTCGTCGTTTCAGCGATGGAGAAATTTTTGTCGAGATAGGCGAAAACGTCCGTGGCCGTGATGTGTTTATTATTCAGCCAACCTGTCCGCCCGTGAATGATCACCTCATGGAGCTGGTTATTATGGTTGACGCCATGCGGCGCGCTTCTGCTCGGCGGATTACCGCAGTTCTGCCCTATTATGGCTATGCCAGGCAGGATCGTAAGGTGGCGCCTAGAGTTCCCATTACCGCCAAGGTCGTGGCCGAGATGATGATGGTGGTCGGGGTGCGGCGTGTTCTAACCATGGACCTCCATGCCGGACAGATTCAGGGTTTTTTTAACATTCCGGTGGATAACCTTTTTGCTGCACCGGTCTTGCTGGATTTCATCTCGCAAAAATTAAAGAATGACGTGGTGATGGTTTCTCCGGATGCAGGCGGAGTGGAGCGGACCCGTGCCTTTGCAAAACGCCTCAATGCCAGCCTAGCAATTGTTGACAAGCGGAGGGAGCGGGCCAACGAATGCAAGGCGATGAACGTTATCGGGGATGTCACCGGAAAAACCGCGATCCTGCTTGATGATATGGTTGATACCGCAGGAACTCTGTGTGCGGGGGCGGATGCCCTCATTGAAGCGGGTGCCAAGGAAGTATATGCCTGTTGTTCCCATGGGGTTCTTTCCGGACCGGCCATTGAACGGCTGGAAAAATCTAAGATTACAACTTTGGTCATTACCGACAGTATTCCACTCAGCGAGGCCGCGCGCAATTGTTCGAAAATAAAGGTACTTTCTGTCTGCAAGCTGCTGGGTGAGGCGGTAAAGCGAATTCATAGTGAGGATTCTGTCAGTTCATTATTTGTGTAGTGAGAAAGACAGAGATATCTATACAACCGGAGGCCACTGTCTGCTATGGTGGCCGTTGCTGGTTTTTTGTTATGAGAATCAGTACATGAGGAGATCAGGTCAATGTTACAAATCGAAATGACGGCGCGAGTCCGTAAAACTGTTGGCAAAGGTGCGGCAAGGACAATGCGCAGGGCGGGGAATACCCCTGCTGTTATTTATGGTCCGCAGGGAGCCCCTATTTCCCTGGAGTGCAATACCAAGGATCTCACCCAGGGCTTGCTCTCGATTCATAGAAAGAATGCCTTCATCAATCTGGAGATTGATGAAGACGGCAAGAAAACCCTCCGGCATGTTATTACTCGTGAGATTCAAACGGATCCGATTCAGGATACCGTTTTGCATGCCGATTTCTATGAAGTTTCCCTTGATAAGCCCATGGCATTTCAGGTGCCGCTCAAGTATGTCGGCAAGGCCAAGGGGGTTGATCTGGGTGGAGACATGACCATCTTCAAGAACAAGGTTTCGGTATCGGGAAAGTTGCTGGATATCCCTGATTTCATTGAAGTTGATGTTGCTCCCCTGGATCGGGGTGCAGCCTTGACCTGCAAAGATCTGGGCCTCTCTGCAGGCGTGAACCTCGTGACTGCTCCAGATACTGTTTGTGTTTCTATCTCCGGCGCAGCAGAGTAAAACGTCTGAAATAATATTCTCCAATACCGCGTGGTTAAAGCCGAAAAAAGGAACTTCCTTTTTTCGGCTTTTTTTTCTGCTCAGGCAGGGGCGGAATGCGTTTTGTGATAGTTTGATTGCATAGAGGGAAATATCGTGTACGTCGTGGTTGGCTTGGGAAATCCAGGGAAAGAGTATGCTGCTACCCGGCATAATATCGGTTTCCTTTTTCTTGATTATCTGGCGGAAAAATGCCGGTTTACTTTCAAGGGAACAAAATGGCAGGCGGAAACGGCAAAAGATTTGTCTTGGGGGTATCCCGTCCTTTTTGTCAAACCGCAGACCTATATGAACCGAAGCGGCGTTGCGGTACGGGCGATTACCGACTTTTATCAGGTGGAGGCCAGCAAGATCATCGTCATTCACGACGATCTTGATCTTCCCTTGGGACGCATCAAGATCATGACAAACCGGGGAGCAGGGGGGCATAACGGTATCCGTTCCCTGATTGAGCATCTTGGCGGCAATGACTTTGTACGGGTCCGGGTCGGGATCGGGCGTCCGGACAAGGCAGCGCAGGTGAGCGATTTTGTGCTTTCTCGTTTCGGGCAGGAGGAAGCGCCCATGGTGCTCGAAGAATTCCACAGCATTGAGACGGGAGTGCGCTTGGTCATGGAGGAAGGATTGTCCGTGGCTATGAACCGGATCAACCCGGACCATTTGTAGTCTAATCCACTGTAATATCATGTTTTTTTAAGTTTGAATTGATAATCCTGTGATCTGTGGTATAGTGCCCCCTAATCTTCATTTCTTCGTCGGTGTTGGAGTGCTTCCTTGTAGAAAAAGGAACAGGGTGTTCCATGGTTGACGAAAGGGAGGCACGTGTGTTTAACGTTGGTGATATGGCAGTATATCCGGCCCATGGCGTTGGCAAAATAGAATCCATCGAGCAGCGGCAGGTCGGGGACAAGAAGCAATCCTTTTATGTGATGAAGATTCTTGATTCAAGCATGGTTATCATGATTCCAACGACCAGCTGCCAAAATGTGGGCCTGAGAAATATCATCAGCTCCCAGGATGTGAGCAAAATCTACGACATCCTGAATGAAAGAGGTATGGCTATCGTTTCCCAGCCCTGGAACCAGCGGTATCGGGAGTATATGGAAAAGATCAAGACCGGTTCGGTCTACGAGATTGCCTCGGTGCTTCGCGATCTTTTTCTCTTGCGGGTGGACAAGGATCTTTCTTTTGGCGAACGCAAGATGATGGACACCGCCAAAAGTCTTTTGGTGAAAGAAATTGCCCTGGCCAACGAATTTAACGAAACCGAGACCCAGGTGGAAAAGAACATCGAGCAGATCTTTTCCTGAGTCTGGTTGGCTGGCTGATGGCGTTTTCTTGTGACATCTGTCTCTAACATTTTCGCCTGTGCTATCATCCGGTAGCATGGGCGTTTTTTTTGGACACTGGATTTTTTCCTCCGCAGTCTTGCATGATACTACTTTTTTTCCCCACGTGAGCCTATGAGCCAGAAGAGCCTTTTTATCGTCGAGAGGGGTGGGCAGCGTCTTGATCTGTATCTGGGCCAATTCGACCGTACAGGCCTGACGCGTTCGCGGATTCAGCAGCTCATCCGGGCTGAAATGGTCTTGGTGAACGAGACTCCCCGGAAAGCCAAGTATCTTCTCCAGGCCGGAGACAAACTCACGATCACCATCCCTCCTCAAGCCCCCTCCGAGCTGGTTGGCGAGCCTGTCGCCTTTGTCACTCTGTATGAAGACGACGATCTCATTGTGCTTGCCAAACCCCCCGGCATTGTGGTGCATCCCGCCGCTGGCCACAGCTCGGCAACCCTGGTGCATGGGCTTCTTTATCATTGCGGCGGGTTGTCCGGAATCAACGGGGAATTGCGGCCCGGGATCGTCCATCGCCTTGACAAGGACACCTCCGGCGTCATGGTGGTTGCCAAAAGCGATTTTGCCCACCAGGCTCTGGCCGACCAGTTCAAACGGCGCGAGGTGAAAAAGGTCTATCAGGCCCTTGTGGATGGGCAGCCGACCTATCAATCCGGCCGGGTTGATCTGCCCATTGGTCGACATCCCGTCCATCGGAAAAAAATGGCGATCCGGGAGGATGGCCGGGAGGCCGTGACCAACTGGCGGGTTCTGGAGCGGTTTGCCCAGGGGTTTACCCTTCTGGAGCTTGGCCTGGAAACCGGCCGCACCCATCAAATCCGGGTCCACATGGCGGCCCTGTCTTGCCCTGTCGCCGGTGATGCCGTGTATGGCCGCAAAAAATCCCGTTATTTGGAACTGGGGATAACCCGCCAATGCCTGCACGCGCATACCCTGGCCTTCCACCATCCCCGAACCGGGGAGAATTTGCAGTTTACCGCGCCGCTTTGGCCGGATATGCTGTATACTCTTGAGTTGTTGCGGCAGGAGGGCGGCGCTTAGATTTTTTTGGGGGGTGTAACCGTGACACAGCAGGCGCAAAGATCGGTGGTTGCCATCACCGGGGGAATGGGCTCCGGCAAGAGTTCCGTGGCTGCCTATCTGTGCGAGATCGGTGGAGCCAGGAGTCTCAGTGCCGATACCCTTTGCCGCCAACTCCTTGAGCCGGGGGCTGTCGCTTGGTTGGCTGTGCGCAAGGCGTTTGGCGAGAGATTTTTTTTGGCGGACCAGCACATTGACCGCCCCCTGTTGCGTCGGGTTCTTTTTGACGATCACGCATTCCGCCATGAACTCAATACGCTTCTTCACCCCCTGGTGCGAAACGAGATAGCCGTCTCTATTGAGAAGGGGATGGGTCATTTTGCCCATGACCATTCCCCTGCACGGTTTGTGGTCGAAGTGCCCCTCCTGTATGAAGCGCACTGGGAGCATGATTTTTCCCGGATTGTGGTGGCGTATGCAGATGAAAAGGCTTGTCGGCAAAGGATCATGCTGCGCGATCGGATAAGCGAAGCTGAGGCCGAAAAAGCGATGGCGACGCAGATGTCCTTGCCGTATAAGGCTCTTTCCGCGGATCACGTTATTGATAACAGTGGTACCTGGTCTGATACCTGCTTGCAGATCGCGCATCTGCGAAATCTTCTTTGGTAAGGGTAATTCCGTGGCTGGTAAAATAGAGGCGACATCAGGCAAGCCGCTGGTGCAGAGACCGGCCCGCATTTTTGTTTTTGCCCTTATTATGGTTTTTTTGGGTGAACTCGGCATCATGCGGGTTCTTGCTTTTTTCCCCGATCTGCCCGCCACTACCACCACTTTATTGGATGGAATTCTCCTTTTCTGTTTGGTTCTGCCGTTGTGGTTTTTTCTCTCTTACCGACCCATGCGCGAAAAAACCGAGGAATGCAATCGGGAGCGGCAGGAGGTCTTCCGGCAGAACGTCTTCCTGCATACGGTGCTTGATGCGTTGCCGTTTCCTTTTTATGTGATCGACGCCAAAGATTATCGGGTGCAGATCATCAACAGGGCGGCCGGAGTTAAAGTAGCCGGAGATATCACTTGTCACGCCCTTTCCCATAAAAGCGTGGTGCCATGCTCGGGAGGCGAACATCCCTGCCCCATGATCGAGGTGAAAAAAACCGGCAAGCCGGTGATCCTGGAACATCTTCATTATAATCAGCAGGGCGCCCAGCGGGTCGTGGAAGTGCATGGCTACCCGATCTTCGATGAGGCCGGCAATATTGTCCAGATGATCGAATCTTCCATGGATATAACCCAGCGGAGGTTGGCAGAGGATGCGCTGAGGAGAAGCGAGGCAAGCTTGCAGGATTTTCTCGATAACGCCAATGATCTCATCCAAATCCTCGACCTGAAAGGGAGGTTTCTCTATGTCAACCGCGCTTGGCAGATGGTTCTGGGCTATAGTGAGGAGGAAATTGGGAATCTGACCATTCATGATCTTTTACACCAGGATTCACGGGAGAGCTCCCTTGGCTTGTTCATGTCCATCAGTAGGATTTCTCCGGCTGTGGGACATGAGATGGTTTTTGTCGGCAAAAACGGGGAAACGATAATTGTCGAAGGAAACATTTCCATTCAGATGGAGGACGGCGCGCCGGTTGCGGTGCGAGGCACATTCCGGGATATCACCAAGCGAAAACAGCTTGAGGAACAGTTTCTGGAACAGAAGAACATTACGGAAAAAATGATCAAGTTCTCGGCGGTGCCGATCTTTGTTTTGGACAAGAATCACCTGGTTACCAACTGGAACAAGGCATGTGAGAAAATGACCGGGGTTAAGGCGCAGAGGGTTGTCGGCACCAGCGATCATTGGCGGGCTTTTTATTCCACAAAACGTTCCTGTCTTGCCGATCTGGTGCTGGACGGGGCGTATGATTCGTTTCCCAAGTTTTATGAGGCGTTCGACACTTCGACCTTTTTGCATGACGGGGTGCGTTCGGAGGGGTGGTTTGATAACGTTGGTGGAAAAAATCGGTATCTTATCTTTGACGCCGTGCCGATATACAACAGGAGCAAGGAATTGGTGGCGGTTATTGAGACCTTGCAAGATATCAGTGAACGAAAAAAGCTGGAAGAGGAGCTTGAGCGGCTTGCCACCACCGATGCCCTCACCGGCCTGTACAACCGGCATCGATTCAACGAACTTCTGGTGCAGGAGGTTGCCAGGAGCAGACGCTACCATACACCGCTCTCTCTGATCATGTTTGATTTGGATTATTTTAAGAATATCAACGATACCTACGGCCATGCGGTTGGCGATCAGGTGTTGCAGACGGTTGCCGACATCATCCGGAAGAATGTCCGGGCCACGGATTTTGTCGGACGGTGGGGCGGGGAAGAATTTATGGTGCTCTGCCCGGAAGCCACCGAAAAGGACGCGGTTTTCACGGCGGAAAAGCTGCGGGTATTGGTGGAAAGCCACATTTTTGAGACAGTGAAGACGATCACCCTCAGTTGCGGGGCGACTCGATTTAAGGCGCACGATTCGGTGGATCTTTTTGTTAGCAGGGCGGATGACGGCCTGTATAGAGCAAAAGACAAGGGCCGGAATATCGTGGAGATAGTCTGATCTGTGAATCCGGCCTGATTTTTTCTGCCGCTGTTTGTAAGAGTAGTCTGTCTGTCAAGTTTTTGTAATTCCCCCCCCATATTACTAAAATAAAAAGTCTCGACACCAACAGGTGCCGCCCGTAGCCGGTTGCAGGTATTTGATGCAACCGGTGTTTTTCTTATGAAACGATGTTGGGGGGACGGGGTTGCGAGGGGGAAAAACGTTTAAGTATTTAGTTGAAAGTTGTAAGATGGTGCCGCAACGTACCGCATGGGCATCTGCGGCAAAGAGTGCTATGCAACAATCTCGGATATGAGGCGGCATATTTTTGAACAGTACGGATTTTCAGCATTCAGCGGCAGGAAAAGAGATGGATCGAACACTTGCGCTTTCAGAAAATGACCCTGCGCAGCGGCAGCGGGCGGAAATGGCCTTTTGGGCCGGGAGCAGGTTTTCGCAAATTTTTTTGGATTGCGCCAATGACCTGATCCAGAGCATTGACCAGGCCGGGAGATTTCTCTACGTCAACAGGGCGTGGCGGGAAACTCTGGGCTATGATGATACCGAGATTGCCGCACTTTCTATTTTCGATATCCTTGACCCCGACTGCCGCGAGAGTTGCGTCACCTTGTTTCATGATATTGCTGCGGGCAAAATCTCGCACACCTATGAGGTTGTTTTCGTCGCCAAGAGCGGACGCAGGATTCCTGTTGAGGGCAAGATCAGCACGGATTTCAAGGACGGCGAACTTGTGGCGACCAGGGGGATATTCCGCGACATCAGTCAGCGCAAAGAGGCGGAAGACCTGCTGCGGGATCAGAAGCTGTTCACGGAAAAACTTATCCGCTATTCCGCAGTGCCTATATTTGTCTT